>JANLST010000161.1:0-5965 GCA_031362505.1 Sphingomonadales bacterium | reverse complement strand
TTTGCGGCGACGCTGAATGCACCGGTTGAGGAGGCGCCCCGGTTTGGGGTGTTCCGGATGTGAACATGCGACCCGCGAAAAGGAATGGCACCGAAACAAAAGCCCTCGCCCCCTTCAGGGGGAGAGGGTTGGGAGAGGGGGACAGAGCGATGCGCAGCGAGCGTGGTTTGGGCGGACGCAGGGCATCTGGCGGTCTCCCCCCGCTCCCTGCGACGCTGCGCGCCGCTGTCCCTCTCCCCCTGAAGAGGGGGAGGGAAGCATGATCCAATCCCTCCTCATCGCAAACCGGGGCGAGATCGCTTGCCGGATCATCCGTACCGCGCGCCAGATGGGTATCCGCACCGTCGCAGTTTACTCCGACGCCGATGCCAAGGCGCTGCACGTGCGGCAGGCGGACGAGGCGGTGCATATCGGGCCGTCGCCTGCGCGGGAGAGCTATCTGGTTGGCGAAAAGATCATCGCCGCTGCGCTCGCCACCAAGGCGGAGGCCATCCATCCGGGCTATGGCTTCCTCTCCGAGAATGCGGAATTCGCACAGGCCGTGATCGATGCCGGACTGGTCTGGGTCGGGCCGAACCCCTCGAGCATCACCGCGATGGGCCTGAAGGATGCAGCCAAGACGCTGATGGCCGCAGCAGGCGTGCCCGTGACCCCCGGCTATATGGGCGAGAATCAGGATCCGACGTTCCTTGCCGAACAGGCGGACGCCATCGGCTATCCCGTCCTGATCAAGGCGGTTGCGGGCGGCGGCGGCAAGGGGATGCGCAAGGTGGAGGCGGCGGGCGATTTCGCCGATGCCCTCACCTCCTGCCAGCGCGAGGCGACCTCCTCGTTCGGCAACGCGCATGTCCTCATCGAGAAATACATCCAGCGCCCGCGCCATATCGAGGTGCAGGTGTTCGGCGATACGCACGGCAATATCGTCCATCTGTTCGAACGCGATTGCTCGCTCCAGCGCCGGCATCAGAAAGTGATCGAGGAAGCCCCGGCGCCGGGGATGGACGAAGTGACGCGCGAACAGCTCTGCGCAGCGGCGGTCAAGGCGGCCAAGGCCGTCGATTATGTCGGCGCGGGCACGATCGAATTCATCGCCGACGCCTCGGAAGGCCTGCGCGCTGACCGCATCTGGTTCATGGAAATGAACACAAGGCTTCAGGTCGAACATCCGGTGACCGAGGAAATCACCAGCGTCGATCTCGTCGAATGGCAATTGCGGGTGGCGAGTGGGGAAGTGTTGCCCAAGCGGCAGGATGAACTCAGCATCAATGGCTGGGCGATAGAAGCGCGGTTGTATGCAGAGGATCCGGCGAAGGGGTTTTTGCCGAGTGTGGGGCGGTTGGAGGTTTTGAACTTTGTCGACGAAAGTGTCCGGATAGACAGTGGCGTTGCAGAAGGCTGCGTGGTGTCGTTATATTACGATCCGATGATCGCCAAGCTGATTGCAAAGGGCGAAGACAGAAGGGAGGCAATTGACTTGTTGCTACTTTCTCTTGATAAAACAGCGACTTGGCCCATTAAAAACAATGCCGGGTTTCTTTATCGCGCTCTTTACAGTGACCAGTTCAAATCTGGTGACGTAACCACATCATTTATTGCCGACAACGCAGACGTCTTGGCCGTTCTTTCTGAACCAACCGAGGCAATCATAAGACGGGCTTCAATCAGTCTTTTGCGGCAATACCGCGATGAAGACGAGAGCTTACTTGATGGTTTCCGGCTCAACGGAAAAGCTAATCGCATTGTCAGAACTATGTTTGAAAATTGTGCGTATACAGAGGAAGCGCCTGATGGATTCTATGATTCCCTAAACTCTTGGCACGCAGCCGACGACGTCGCTCTAGTCACAACGTGTGGACAAAGCTTTGCAATAGCGCTGGATCGCACCGACGGCGGTACTCACGGCCCCGCTTCGTCTGGCTCCATCATCTCCCCCATGCCCGGCAAGATCATCGCTGTCGAAGTCTCAACAGGCCAATCGGTCACCAAGGGCCAAAAGCTCGTCACGCTGGAAGCGATGAAGATGGAGCATTCGCTGACCGCGCCGTTCGACGGCACGGTGGCAGAACTCAATGCGGAGCCGGGCGGGCAGGTGTCCGAAGGGACGTTGCTGGTGCGGATCGACAAGGCGGAATAGGTCGGCTGGAAGCCTCCCGCCTTTGGCACATATTAACTTGCAACGTTTGTAGGCTAATGCAGGACATCAATGTCCGCAATGGGGTCGCAAGCAAACATCGTATTATTTTCGATGCGGAATGACTGGAAGTGGGTGAGAAGCGGCCTGTCCGCTTTTGGGTGCGAATATGGGAAAAGCGGACATCCATCCCTCGAGTCCTCCTCCCTCACTCATCGCTATTGGCGATATGCGAGAAGGGCGCCCAGGCGGATGGATGGAGCCATGACTGATCCCAGCCTTTGACGGCAGAACCATCGGGTCGCTTGCCGGTGCGCACGCTGTGCATGGCCTGTTGGAGCGCCTGAGCGCGGGAGAGTTTGGGATTGTCACGTCGTGCAGTGAGGGTCTCGACGGTCAGTGCCGCTGTTGCCTTGTCCGAGACCTGCCAGTGGCTGGCGAGCAGCGCATGGGCACCCGCATAGAGAAAGGCGCGTGCAAGCGCCGACAGGCTGTCACTGCCACCAGCCCCCGATGCGGTGGACGCCGTGTTGCAGGCCGACAGGATTACCCAATCAGCGAGGAATGAAAGTTGCGATGCTTCGGAGGCGGTCAGGATGCCATCGTCGTCGGCTGATGCAACCTTGGGCGGTGTGAACACCAGTCCGGGTTCATCCATGCCCTTGCCGGGGCTTGGCAACAGTCCGTGGGTGGCAAAGGCAATGATGTTGGTCTGCCTGAGCAGTGGATCACGTTTGACTGCCGCTTCGGTGGCTCCTGCACCCATTGTCAGGGCGTTGGTGCCCAAAGGATAGAGACCCGCCATCGCCAAGAGCTCGGTCTTTGTTCCGGGAAGCGACGGCATGGTGCGCAGACGGTCTGGGTCGCCGAGCCTTATGCCGTCGGCTCCTGCGCCCCTGTAATAGGTGCCGCCGCGATCCTCGCCCTTCGTCGGGGCCAGCACCGGATTGCCATAGCCGCGAAACGCTGTCGATGGCTTGAGACTGGCCTTGGCCATTGTTCGCAGACGGAGCGCAGAGACGGCGGGCAGAGAAGTCAGCGCATAGCGGTCACTGAGCCATGCAGCATTGAGCAGAACATCGGGGTCGGCCAGATCTGCATTGGCAGCCGGTGGTGCGGTCACGAGCATGCCCAGCGGCAGATCACCAAGCGAACCCGAACTGGTCACATAGAGCCTGCTCACACCTTTGAGTGCCGTTTCAACCGGGGCTATCAACGCGGCGTAAAGCGCATGCGCGGTGACAAGGTCGAAGCGTTGATAGCCATCCTGCTCGGCCTTGGTCGCGGGCAGGGCATCAAATGCCTTGTTCAGTTGATCCGAGCAGGTGTCCGGATCGACGTTGCAGCGCAGTATTGCGACCTGTTTGAGGATAGTCTTGGCGTCTCCCACCACCCGGTTCCACGCAACCGCATCAGGAGTTACTGCAAAGCTATAGACCGCGTCATCCCCCGCGACGAGCACGAGCAAGCCTTCACCCGGTGCCAGTGCCTTTTGTGCATCGGCCAGATCAAGCGGCTTGGGCGAGATGAGTTCGCGATAGGTGGGAAAGTCCTTGTCGATCCGTGCCTCGACCAATGCCAGCTTGGCGAGCGTCGCCTCATAGTCGGTGCGCAATTGGCCTGCCTGCACGGTATCGCTGCGACCCAATGCCGCGAGCAGTCTTTTGTCGATCTGTCCGGCCAGCGCCGCCAAGTCCTGTTCCTCGCGCGCAACCGCTGCCAGTGCGTCGGTGGTAGCCGAAGCCCTGACCGCTGCATCTCCCATCGCCTGCGCCGAGGCCGAACCGATAATGTCCTGCGCGACCCTGAACGCATTGGACTGCAAGCGGGCCTGTTCTCCGGGGACTTTGGTGGCGAACTTCGACGAAATGGCCAGATAGTTGAAATAGACGTCGGTTTGCGAAACGGGTTTTTCGAAATTTGTCTGGGACTGTGAGGCTGGGCCTTGGCCGCCTGCGCTTAAGCGGGCGCGCCGCGCACTCTCAACTGCCTTGGCAGAGACCATCTCGGCTTCGCCGATTCGACCTTGGATTGCGAAGGTCGACGCCAGATTGTTATAACCTAAAGCCGTATCGGGATGGCTTTCACCCAATGTCGAACGGCGAATATCAAGCGCTTGCCGGAATAGTATTCCTGCCTCATCAGTTCGGCCCTGTAATGCAAGGTTGGATGCGAGGTTATTGTAGTTTTGAGCAGTATCGGGATGGTTTGCACCGAGCACAGTCTGGAAGATATTAAGTGCCATGCGATACAATGGTTCGGCCTTGCCGAACTCGCCCTGGGCATCGAAATTGGACGCCAAAGTATTATAGATCTTGGCCGTATCCGGATGATTTTCCCCCAGTGTTGCACGATATATGTCAAGTGCCTTGTAGAATAGTGGTTCGGCCTCACTGTATCGACCCTGGTCTTTGAGATTAGACGCAACATTGTTATAGCTTGCTGCGGTATCGGGATGGTTGTCTCCTAAAGCCTGCCTGCGGATAGCAAGACCCTTGCGATAAAGTGGCTCAGCCTCCCCAAAGCGGCCCTGCGAGTTCAAGTCCGCCGCAAGATTATTGTAGCTTTCGCCAGTATCTGGATGATTTTCACCGAATGTTGCCCGGCGAATTTCGAGCACCTGGCGGAACAGCGGCTCGGCCTCGCCGTATCGACCTTGGTAGAGGACAACCAACGCGAGATTATTGTAACTTTTAGCGGTATCGGGATGATTCTCGCCTAGTGTCGAATGGCGGATAGCAAGTGCTCGGCGTAACAATCGTTCAGCGTCAGAATATTTCGCTTGTTCGGCAAGTGCGACCCCTTCCAAAGTAAGTGTTTCAGCATTTTCCTTGGACGACAATGCCGTCGGCACCTGCGCGGGACATGTCCCTGTCGTTGACACCGCAAGTGTTGCCAGAGACACCAAGCCTATCGTGCGAAACCAGTCCAAGCCCGTTTCCAATCACTTGCAGGTATTAAACAGGATTATGCGCTTCCAAATCACTTGGCTATGGGATTCAGTGCGAAGCAACTTTACGAACCGACGGCGCAGCCCCGTCATCCCTCAGTTCTTGCCTATCTGATCAGACGCAGGCCAGATTGCAGCAAACTGGCTGTCAGTTGAGGCAATGCCTCTCAAATTTTATGTTGGTAAGTCAATCAACGCATGAATATAGGTTTGTGCGCCGCGGTCTGCTTCGGTTCGCCGCATGATGCGCTCGAACTAACCGCACAACCAACGATCCCGCCGGAACTATTCATGTAGCAGCAAGGTTAACCTGAACAGGCGGGATCCGAAGTTTCAACTCGAAGGGTAAGCACATGCATTTCATTTCCAAAAGATCAGCAATTCTCATCCTGTTAGCCTTGCCGGCAACGGGAAGCCTGTCTGCGCAGCAGCAGAGTCCGGCCCAGGAGCCCATCACCGTAAATGGCGCGGCGATGCCCGCAGGGCCTGATGTCAAAGGCATCATTTCTGCGCGCAACGACGACAAGATCAAGGTCACGGCCGTCGATGGCACGAGCACCGTTATCACCTTCACGGATGATACCAAGATCAGCGCCGGCGGGGGCTTTCTTGGCGGCAGTCGCGGCAAGCCGACCGCAGCCGCGCTACTCAACGGCCTGCCGGTGACGGTCAAGACAATGCAGGGCCCCGATGGCCTGATCGCTAGCCAGATCACGTTCCGCAACAACGACCTGAAGACCGCGCGAATGATTCGCAATGGCACGGAGCAGCAGTTTGGCGAACAGACGGCCGCAACTGAGGCACTGCGCGGCCGCATGGCCGATATCGACAAGTATAATATCAAGAGCACGTCGAATGTGTACTTCGCAACGGGCAAGTGGGCG
>JANLST010000157.1:0-2907 GCA_031362505.1 Sphingomonadales bacterium | reverse complement strand
CCCAACGGCGTATGTTCAAACAACGTCGCCCCTAACGAGGATTCCAGCCGCTGCACGCGCCGTGCGACTGTAGTCGGATCGATCGCGAGCCTCGCGGCCGCCTGGGCCAAAGTTCCCTGTCGCGCAACGGCGAGAAATATTCGGAGATCGTCCCAGTTCATGATCTACATTCCTTGCCTGCAATTATGCAGCGATATAATGCAAATATACCCTCTTGCCTGCGTTTTCACAATGGGCCACCGCTGTATTCAACTGCGACAGGTTTGTTTTCGGAACCGTTGAAACGCACATTTGGTAGGAGAGATAGCATGGCTCAACAAGCAAAGCTCACTTTGGTAGATGACAATTCCGACGCGGCCGAAATTGCGGTCCTGATTGCACGCTCGCGTGCGGCCCAGGCGCAGATCGAAAACTACACGCAGGAACAGGTCAATGCGCTGATCCGAGCGATGGTGTGGGCGGTGGCGAAGCCAGGCGTGGCGGAAAAGATCGCCCAGCATACCGTTGATGAGACGCAACTGGGTAATTACGAGGGCAAGTATCTCAAGATTTTCCGCAAGACCCGCGCGACCCTGATGGACATTATCGACGACAAGTCGGTGGGGATCATCGAGGAAGACCCGATCCGTAACATTGTGAAGATCGCCAAGCCGGTCGGCGTGATCGGGGCACTGTCGCCCTCCACCAACCCCGAGGCGACACCGGTGATCAAGGCGATTTCCGCCGTCAAGGGCCGCAACTCGATCATCGTCGCGCCGCACCCGCGTGCGAAACTGACCAACAAGTTGATCTGCGACCTGATGCGCGAAGCCATCGTGAAAATGGGCGCGCCAGCCGATCTCGTGATCAGTATCGACGTACCTTCAGTCAACAAGACCAACGAACTCATGATCCAGTGCGATCGCGTCCTCGCGACTGGCGGCGGCCCGATGGTGACTGCTGCCTATTCGAGCGGCACCCCGGCTTTGGGTGTGGGTGTTGGAAATGCGGTCGTTACGGTCGACGAGACGGCTGACCTTGACGATGCAGCAGAGAAAATTCGCATTTCGAAGACGCTTGACCTCGCGGCAAGCTGCTCGTCAGACAATAGTGTCATCCTTGTCGATGCGATCTATGACGAGATGCTGGCCAAATTGCAGGCAAAAGGCGGCTACATCCTCGACAAGGATGCTGCCGACAAGTTCGAGAAAATCCTTTGGGTCGACGGGGCTATCAATGCAAAGGTTGTGGCACAGACCCCCAAATTCATCGCCGACATGGCAGGCTTTGAGATTCCCGAAGGCACGCAATTCTTTATCATTCCCGAAACTGGCTACGGCCCCGATCATCCGTTTTCAGGGGAAAAGCTGACCGTCAGCATGGCGCTCTACCGTGCCAAGGACATCGATGAGGCCATCTTCCTGACTAACGCGATTCAGGCCTATCAGGGACAGGGCCATAGTTGCGGGCTCTATTCGCAGTCCGACGAGAATATCATGAAGCTCGCGAACGCGACCCGCACCTCGCGCGTGATGGTCAACCAGCCGCAATCGGCATCGAACAGTGGCAATCTGTGGAACGGCATGCGCCAGACCTTCTCGCTGGGATGCGGAAGCTGGGGCGGCAACGGGACCAATAACAATATCACCTGGCGCGATTTGATCAACGAAACCTGGGTGTCAAAGCCGCTTGCTGTCGCCAAGGAACTGCCAAGCGATGACGTGCTGTTCGGGGATGTGATTTCGCGGCTGGGGTGATAGGGCTGACCTATGACCAACCAGTTCGACCTTACCGAAGACCAGCTTGCGATCCAGGATATGGCGCGCAAATTCACGGCCGACGTAATCACGCCGTACGCTGCCGAATGGGATGAAAAGTCGATCTTCCCGCGTGACACAATCAAGGCAGCGGCTGAACTTGGTTTTGCTGCAATCTATGTCTCGGAGGAAGCGGGCGGCATTGGCCTGGGGCGGTTGGAGGCGGCGCTGATCATGGAGGCGATGGCCTATGGTTGCCCGTCGACCAGTGCGTTCATCTCGATCCACAATATGGCAAGCTGGATGATCGACCGGTTCGGGTCTGACACCGTAAAGGCAAAATACCTGCCATCATTGGTCGGGATGGACCGGATTGCGTCCTATTGCCTGACCGAGCCCTCATCAGGTTCGGATGCGGCGGCGCTCAAGACCAAGGCTGTGCGGGAGGGCGATCACTTTGTCGTCACCGGGTCAAAGGCGTTCATCTCGGGTGGCGGTGAGAACGAGGTCTATGTGACGATGGTCCGCACCGGCGAGGATGGACCGAAAGGCATTTCCTGCCTCGTGATCGAGAAGGACATGGAGGGCGTCAGCTTTGGCGCCAACGAGAAAAAGATGGGTTGGCGCTCGCAACCCACGGCACAGGTCAATTTCGATGCTGTGCATGTTCCTGTGGAAAACCTTGTGGGCGGAGAAGGCGAGGGGTTCCGCATTGCCATGATGGGGCTTGATGGCGGGAGGCTCAACATCGGGGCCTGCTCGCTGGGAGGCGCGCAGCGCTGCCTTGACGAAGCGATCAGTTATACCAAGGAACGTCAGCAATTCGGCAAACCAATTTCGGATTTCCAAAACACCCAGTTCATGCTTGCCGACATGGCAACCGACCTGGAAGCCGCGCGAGCTCTGCTCTACATGGCCGCATGCAAGGTGACGGCGAATGCCCCCGACAAGACGAAATTCGCAGCGATGGCAAAGCGCCTTGCAACCGACAATGGATCGAAGATTGTCAATGACGCACTCCAGCTTCATGGCGGCTATGGCTATTTGCAGGACTATCCGATCGAGCGTTTCTTCCGCGACCTGCGCGTTCATCAGATTCTTGAAGGCACCAATCAGGTGATGCGGATGATCGTCGGGCGGGAGCTGACACGTCAATGACACATGACATTAT
>JANLST010000146.1:0-5856 GCA_031362505.1 Sphingomonadales bacterium | reverse complement strand
TGATCGGGAAGGACGTTTGGTGGCGGCTGTGCGGATGGGCAAAACCCGCTTGATAGACAATTTCCCCGTGATACCGGGCGGCCCCCTAAAAAACTAACGGACCTGTTAACCATTTGTTGACCATAGTCGGTCGACAACCCCTTTCAACAGGTAGGTAATAGGGGGTTTCGGATGGCTAGCAGTTTTTTGAGTGCCAATTTCCTGATCGAAAGCAGGTTGGCGGATGCCGCGCGGGGGGATGCTCGCGCGTTCTACGATCTGGGTATCGCTTATTCTTCGGGGAGCGCCGGTGTTGAGGTCGATCTGATCCAGGCGCATAAATGGTTCAATCTGGCTGCCCTGAACGGCAGTGAACGCGGGCAGGAATGCCGTGCAGAAATCGCCGAGGACATGACAGCGCGCGAAATCGCCGAGGCCCAGCGCCAGGCACGGGCGTGGCTTTCAGAAACGACACGTCGAGCCGCCTAACCACCCTTTCTGAACGGGGTCATCTCCCCGAGAAACGCGATCTCTCTTTCCACCGCGCGCCGCTCGCGTTCGACGAAATCTGCAACCGCTGCCCTGAATCCGGAGTCGGCGATATAGTGAGCAGACCATGTTGGAACCGGCCCATAACCGCGCGCGAGCTTATGTTCTCCCTGCGCGCCTGCTTCAACCCCGGAGAGGCCGTTGGCAATCGCGAAATCGATTGCCTGGTAATAGCATAGCTCGAAATGGAGAAACGGGATGTCTTCGTCGCAGCCCCAATAGCGACCATAAAGCGCTTCTGCTCCGATAAGATTGAGCGCACCGGCAACCGGCCGCCCGTCGCGTAGCGCCAGCACAAGCAGCACCTTGTTGGCCATGGTCTGGCTCAAAAGGCTGAAAAAGGCACGCGTCAGGTAGGGCCGACCCCATTTGCGCGCGCCGGTGTCCTGGTAGAACCGCCAAAACGCATTCCAATGTGCTTCGGTGATCGATTCGCCCCTCAGGGGGATAATCTCGAGTCCCGCCTGGGCCGTCGCACGTTCCTTCCGGATAGCCTTTCGTTTTCGTGACGAAAGGCCAGCAAGAAAATCGTCGAAGCAACGATAACCGTTATTTGCCCAATGGAACTGCGAACCTTCGCGAATTAGCCAGCCGGCCGCGCGGAATCGTTCAATATCGCGTTGTTCGAGAAACGTTGCATGGGCCGAAGACAGCCCGTGTCGCGCGACGATGGCTTCAGCAGCGGCAATCAGGCCGTGCGCGATGCTGTCGTCGTCGGTCAGCAGTCTTGGCCCTGGCACAGGCGTGAATGGAACCGCGATCAGCAGTTTGGGATAATACTGCCCACCCGCCCTCGCCCAGGCATCCGCCCAGCCATGATCGAAGACATATTCGCCCTGGCTGTGACTTTTGACATAGGCGGGCGCCACGCCAGCCAACCTTCCGTCGGCATCGTCGATGGCAATCGGAAGCGGCTGCCATCCAGCCTCGGCGGTTGCGCTGCGCGAGCTTTCGAGGATTGAGAGAAAAGCGTGACTGAGAAAGGGATTCCCGGTTCCGGCGCAACGGTCCCACTCTGTGGGAGAAAGCGCCGCCACGCCGTCGGCCAGTCGGGCAACGATGCTGCTATCTGACATCATCCGACCTTTGGGGGTGGCTTTTCGTAGATCACTTCATCGGCATGCGCGAACGCTACCTGCTCTTGCTCCTCAGTGCGCACGGTCCAGGTGAGGACTTTGAGGCCCCGCGCGCGTTGCTGGGTGGCGAATGCTGAAGGCAGGTCGCGAATATCATAGGCGAGAAAATCGGGCTGGGCCTGCCAGAGCGAGAGATGGCGTTTGGCGCGACCCCTGAGCGCACCAAACCATCCCTTCTCGCCCTGCTCGGTAACGACCAGCCCACGAACATAGCGCGGGGCGTGGTGCCTGAACCAGCGGCCGACCGCAGGATTGAAGGACATGATGGCCACATCGCCGCGATAGCCCTCGAGCGCGCGGCGCACCGAAAGGCAAAGCACGCCAACCAACGCGCCAGGGGCTTTTACTTCGATGAGAATTGGAGCACGCCCACCGACAAGAGCAAGAATTTCAGGCAGGCGTGGAACCATCTCGTTGGTGCCATTCAGCAGAATGCGGTCGAGCTCGGCCCCGGATCTGTCAGCAAAATTTCCGCTTTCTCCGGTAAGGCGTTCGAGCGTGGCATCATGAAAGACAAAGGCTTCGCCGTCCAGGGCTGCCTGAACATCAAGTTCGATGCCATGCCCGAGCGCGACGGCTCCGCTGAATGCAGCCCGGCCATTTTCGATGATCTCGCCACCATGGAGCCCACGATGGGCAAAGGGCTGACGCGCCAGAAACTCGACCCGTTTTGGCAAAGGCGGTGGCGCGATCAGCGAATCAAGCGGGCTTAACAGCGACAATCGCATCAACCTCCACCGCGACGCCCATCGGCAAAGTCGGTACGCCGACAGCGGCCCGGGCGTGTCTGCCGGCCTCGCCGAATATTTCGACCATCAGTTCGGAGGCACCGTTGCCAACCTTGGGTTGATCGGTGAAGCGCGGATCGGAATTGACAAATATGTTGAGCTTCACCACCCGTTCCACCCGGTCGAGTGATCCAAGCTTCGCCCGGATCTGGGCCAGAATCATCAAGCCGCATGCACGGGCAGCCTGGACGCCATAGGCAAGGTCGCGGTCTTCCCCAAGGCGTCCGATCATCAATTCACCATTCTGGAAGGAGACCTGTCCGGAAACATAGAGCATCCCGTTGGCTTCTACGGCCGGCACATAGGCTGCGACCGGGGCAGCAGGCATGGGGAGCACGATCCCTAAATCACCCAGTCGCATCTCCGGGCTCGTCTCCAGCGGTGCCGGGTTCATCTTGAGAGGCATGGGTTTGGCATCAGTCACAGCGGTACTCCCTGAAAACGGTCAATAATCCAGCTTGTGGCACTATGCCAGTCATCGATGCGGCCATGTGCCGCCTTTGGCGTCTTGATAAAAGGCTGAAGCCGCGGTTCGCCCACCATGTGAAGCCGCCAGACATCGGGCGCATGTTCGGCAACCGAAATGTGCTGATGGGCGAGGTCATCGACAAAGACGGTTACGCTTGGTGCGTAATCAGCAACAATCCGGGCCAGCGGTTCTCCCTTTCCACCTTGATTGGTGAAAACGGGAAAATTGATTCCGACGTCGCGCAACTGTTCGGCACGCGACTCCCGGAAATCGTCGGTCAAGTTGGTCAGGATGACGACGTCGCCATGCGCCGCCAGTGCGTTTATGCCCTCGACAGCGCCGGTAATCGCTTTCTGTCGGGGCATTTCGCTCCTGAAAAAATCCTGCAGCAAGGGCCAGATATTTGGCCCTGGCACCAATTCCCCGGTCGCCTTGTGGCGCAGGGCATTGGCAAAGTCGCCAAGATCGAGGTCGAAATGAATATGATGGGCTTCATCCAGCCAATCCGCGAACGGGACGACCATGTGGAGCAAGACCTCATCGCAATCGGTAACAAGGAGTGGCCGGCTCATCTGAATTTCTCAGCGCGGGCGAGGTGTTCGGGCCGCACACCCAGCGCATCGGCGCAGGCAACGAGATCGGGTTCATGCGCTTCGAGAAAGGCGAAAATTGCTTCGTGGAGCACAGGATCATCGATCCGGGAGCGCAGGTCAGCCGCATTCAGCCCGGTCAACGCGAGCAACCGTTCGGCCCGTGCGCCTTCAGAGAGGATCCAGGCCAGCGCAGAGAGCGCCAATGCCATATCATCATCGGGGTTTGTCTCTGCCTTGAGCATCGCCTAGAGGTTCGTTCCGGGAAAATCGTTAGGAACGCTGGCGTGGCAAAAAGGGTGCTCGTTGTCGAGGACAATGAACTCAATCTCAAACTCTTTTGCGATTTGTTGCGCGCCCATGACTATGAAGCCGAAGGTGTCAGGGACGCACGCGAGGCAATTAATCGTGCAACGCTGTTTGCGCCGGACATCATCATCATGGATATCCAGATGCCGCATATCAGCGGGCTCGAGCTGATCGAGGCGATTCGCCGCGATGTGATCCTGCGGCGCATTCCGGTCATGGCTGTCACGGCCTATGCCGGCAAGGGGGATGAAGACCGGATTCGCGAAGCCGGGGCCGATGCTTATGTGGCAAAGCCGATTTCGCTGATGAAGTTCATCGGGGTGGTGAAGGACCTGGCGGCCCTCGCCGATTCGCGCGCGCTGGTTTGAAGCAAGGCGAGGAAATGGAAAAATTCGACAGCATTGCGTCCGGCTTGATCTGGGGTTTTGATTTCGGCGCAGTTGGCACATCGCATCCAGTGCACGAACCTGGCGCAACTTTGGACGCGGGCGAGCCTGGGGTCTTTCGTTGGCTTCATGTCAATCTGGCAGATCAATGGGCGATTCGGCGGATAAATGGAGCCATTGAGCTTTCCGAGGCGGCGCGAGCCCTGCTGCAATCGACGGATCGGCATCCACGTGCGCTGGTTGTCGACGGACAGGTTGCGGGCCTTATCCCCGATTTCGAGCGGGACTTCGACGATCATGTACTTGCTCGAACCGGAGCACTCTATTTCGCGCTGACGAACCAACTGATGATAACGGGGCGCACGCATCCGCTTTGCGCCGCCGACATGGTTCACCGCCGGATCCGCGAAGGCGCGCATCCGCGCAGCCCGGCAGCCGCGCTCGATCTACTGATTTCGTCTGTTGCGGAAGTGTGCGGCGGGGTTGCCAAGGAACTCAACGCCACCGTGCAGGCAAGCGAGGATGCGTTGCTCAACGATGGCCGCATTCCCGACGGGCGGGCCTTGTTGAAAGTGCGGCGGCGGTCGGTCCAGCTTCATCGCCAGCTGAATGGCCTGAGAGGCATACTGACTCGACTCGAAGCGGATGACGACCTGCCCGATGGCCTCGAGCCCGCCATTGCCCGGCAATCACAGCGAATCGCCGCACTGGATAGTGATGTAATGGTGCTGCAGGCCAATCTTCGCCAACTCCGCGATGAACTGGACGTGCAGACGGCAAATCGAACCAACCAGAACCTTTACGTCCTGTCGATGCTGACCGCACTCTTGATGCCCGCGACGCTGGTAACAGGCTTTTTCGGGATGAACACGGGCAATATGCTCTGGCAGGACGATCAAGGCGGCACGCTCAAGGCTCTGCTTGTCGCCTTGATTTCCGCCACTGCAGTCTATCTCTGGCTCCGCTCGCGCGGCTTTTTCCGGAACTGACGCTGGGTTGACGCCAGAGCGTTACTTGATCTTCGTTTCCTTGAACTCGACATGCTTGCGCACGACGGGATCGTATTTCTTGAACGATAGCTTATCGGTCTGTGTGCGCGGATTCTTCTTGGTGACATAGAAAAAGCCAGTGTCCGCCGTGCTGGCGAGCTTGATCTTGACGGTGGTTGGCTTGGCCATGACCTGAAAACCTTTTTGAACTGAATGCTGATCGCACTGACGCGCGGAAAGCGGGCGCATTAGATTCGCTGACAAAAATGTCAAGCATTACCGGGATGGTCGGGGGTTTCAGCTGCCCGACATGCGCTTTGGGTGGGGGGTTTCTGTTGCCCGGCACCCCCCGGCCGCTGGTGTCTGATTCTGTTGCCCGGTTCAGCCCAACCGCGTTATGTTGGTTAACCTTAGGCCGTTAAGCCTTGGGGTTAAGCAGCAATAGCAAGTGCTTCGTTATCGTTTGCACTTATGAGTTTGAACCATTTCACGGCTTATTCATGCCGGGCAAAAAAACCGCTTTTCAACACACGTCGATCCTAGTTCGGCCCCGTCATGGCCCCCGCTTTCGCGAGGGTGATGGTGGAGCCGCCGGGTACCGCCCCCGGGTCCGCTGCATCTATTGCACGGCATCATTTATCGCCATAGCCGGGCGAACCCG
>JANLST010000133.1:0-2849 GCA_031362505.1 Sphingomonadales bacterium | reverse complement strand
CAGCCGGTTGAGCGACCAGTGCCGCAGCCCGGACCGGGTGAGGTGCTGATCAAGGTTGCGGCGGCGGGCGTCAATCGTCCCGATGTTCTCCAGCGCCGGGGCATGTACCCGCCGCCGCCGGGCGCGCCGAGCGTACCGGGGCTTGAAATTGCCGGTGTTGTTGTTGCTGTTGGCGAAGGTATCCTGGCAGATGTGATCGGGCTCAAGCTGTGTGCCTTGGTCGCGGGCGGCGGGTACGCAGAATTCTGTGTCGCACCAATGGGCCAATGCCTGCCAATTCCCCCGGCACTTTCGATGGTTGAAGCGGCCGCAATGCCTGAAACGCTTTTCACGGTTTGGACGAACCTGTTCGAGCGCGCCTATGCGGTTGAAGGCGATACGGTTCTGGTTCATGGCGGCACGAGTGGCATCGGCACGATGGCCATCGCGCTCGGTAAATTGTTTGGGCTGACGGTCATCGTCACCTGTGGCTCCGACGAAAAATGCACCCGCGCCCGCGAATTGGGTGCCGATCACGCAATCAACTATGCCACTCAGGATTTCGTTGCCGAGGTCCAGGCGATCACTGGCGGCAAGGGCGTGCAGGCCGTGCTCGACATGGTCGGCGGGGACTATCTTCCACGCAACGTCCAATGCCTCGCAGAGGATGGACGCCACGTCACAATCGCTGTCCAGCGCGGGATCACGGCTGAAATCAACATCGCGATGATCATGATGAGGCGTCTGACGCTGACAGGCTCCACCCTTCGAGCGCGGTCCGTCTCGTTCAAAACCTTGGTTGCCGAAGAATTGATCCGCGTCGTCTGGCCCCATGTCGAGGCGGGCAAGCTGAAACCGGTGATCGACAAGACCTTCCCGCTTTCTGAAGCCGCCGCCGCTCATGCGCGGATGGAAGGCGGCGAACATGTTGGGAAGATCGTGCTTGTGGCGTGAACGCTCTTGCCCTCGCCGATCGGCAGGACTAAGCAACTAGGCATACACGGCCGCTCCGCAAGGGGCGGCCCTTCTTTTGTCTGAAAGGTTTTTCATCATGGCACAGCCGCTCATGCCCCATGCGACCGCATCCTGGCTGGTCGACAATACGGCATTGTCGTTCGAGCAGATCACCAAATTCTGTGGTCTTCACATCCTCGAGGTTCAGGCCATTGCCGACGATCTCGCGGCAACCAAGCTGACCGGGCGCGATCCCGTCCGCGCGGGCGAGATCACGCTTGCCGAGATTGAGAAGGGTCAGGCCGACCCCAATTATGAACTGCAGATGTTTCGCGAGCCGGAACAGGCAACCCGCACCAAGGGACCGCGCTATACGCCGGTTTCGAAGCGCCAGGACAAGCCCGACGGAATCGCCTGGATCATCCGCAATCACGCAGAAGTCTCAGACGGCCAGATCGGCAAACTGATTGGAACGACGCGGAACACAATCCAGGCGATCCGTGAGCGGACGCATTGGAATATTGTCGATATCGTGCCCAAGGATCCGGTCACGCTTGGCCTTTGCACCCAGCGCGAGCTGGATGCCGTTGTGAAGAAGGCGGCAAAGCTCAAGGGCATCGAAGCTCAGGCGGATGGCAAGCTCGAGGGCGATCGTGCGGCCTTGATCGAAGAACTGCGGAACGAGCGGGATGTTGCGGCGCGTGCAGCAATAGCACTGGCCGAAGGCGTGGAAGTGACAGTCGCACCTGTCGAGCACAATGCCGAGACGCTGTTCAAGCGTTGAAGGAGCAACCTGCCTATGATGCGTCGCTGGTCCATGACGAAAGTTATCTGGCGACCAGCCACAAGGGGTTAGTCTATCCGTTGGGCGATCATGCGCCCGGAGCGGGGGAATTGACGCGCATTGCCGATGGCATAAGTTGGGCCCGTATTCCGATGCCGGGGTCTCTTGGGCACATCAACAGCTGGCTGCTTGACGATTCGGACGGCTTGATTGCGGTCGATACCGGCATGTTACTGACAATGTGCAGCGATGCCTGGAAAGCCCTCTTCGCCGGGGCACTGGCTGACACAAAGCTAACGCGTGTCATCTGTACGCATTTGCATCCGGATCACATTGGCCTTGCGGGCTGGCTAACCAAACGATTTGGTATCGATCTTTGGATGACGCGCGGCGAATGGCTGACAGCCCGGATGCTGATCGCCGATGCGCGCGACGAAGTTCCCGAAGAGGCAATCATCAACCAGCGTGGCGCGGGTTGGGGCGATGATGTGATTGAAGAAACACGCGGCAAGGGTTGGGGCCGTTTCGGACGCATGGTTTTTCCAATGCCGGTTAGTTTCCGCCGCCTTCAGGATGATGATGTACTCGATCTGGGTGGCAATATCTGGCGTGTCGTCGTTGGTTCGGGTCATAGTCCAGAACATGCATGCCTGTACAACGAACGCTCGGGCGTCCTCGTTTCCGGCGATCAGGTTTTGCCTCGGATCAGCTCGAATGTCTCGATCAACATTACGGAGCCCTATGCCGATCCGCTGGGCGAGTGGCTCGCGTCGATCGACAAGCTGCTGAACCTGTTGCCGGATGATGTGCTGGTCTGCCCGGCGCATGGAGAGCCATTCAAGGGGCTCCACATTCGCCTTAAGGCGCTGCGCGACGAACATCTCCAGAGGCTCGATGCGTTGACCAGCCATTTGGCTGAACCACGTCGGGCCGTCGATTGTTTCAGCCAGTTGTTTAATCGCGTCATTGGCGGCGAACATCGCGAACTGGCGACAGTCGAGGCGCTTGCACATTTGCGGCGGCTGGAGCTTGTTGGCCGCGTGCGGCGCGAGACCGTGGATGGCGTGTGGTGGTTCCGTGCAAGCTGACGTGAAGGCCGTGCTCTGGGACATTGGCGGGGTAATAACCTCGT
>JANLST010000132.1:0-1531 GCA_031362505.1 Sphingomonadales bacterium | reverse complement strand
TGACATAATAACCGTCCTGCAATTCCTTCGCGGCGCGCGCGGCCATTTCATCGCGGGTCCAGGCCATTATACCGCCTCCCTTTCGCGCACGGTTCGGAATTCGATCTTCTTGTCATAGGGCGCGCCAAGGATCATCCGCTGAACATAGACACCGGGCAAATGAATGCTGTCGGGATCGAGGCTGCCAACAGGGACGATTTCCTCCACCTCGACAATACATACCTTGCCACACGTCGCTGCGGGCTGGTTGAAATTGCGGGCGGTCTTGCGGAAGACAAGGTTTCCGCTTTCATCGGCCTTCCACGCCTTCACGATCGCCAGGTCCGCGAAGATGCCGCGTTCGAGGATGTAATCCTGGCCGTCGAAATTCTTCACCTCCTTGCCGTCCGCCACCTGCGTGCCGACACCCGTCTTGGTGTAGAAGCCGGGGATGCCAGCGCCGCCAGCGCGCATCCGTTCCGCAAGCGTGCCTTGCGGGCAGAATTCAACTTCGAGTTCACCAGCCAGATATTGCCGCTCGAACTCCTTGTTTTCGCCAACATAGGAGGCCATCATCTTCCTGATCTGGCGCGTGCGGAGCAGCTTTCCCAGCCCTTCACCGTCAATCCCGGCGTTGTTCGAAGCGACGGTCAGGCCCTTGACGCCGCTGGCAACAATCGCGTCAATCAGGCGTTCAGGAATTCCGCACAAACCAAAGCCGCCCGACGCAATCAACAGGCCATCGCGCAACACGCCATCAAGCGCCGCTTCGGCATTGGGGTAAAGCTTTTTCATCCCGGCAATCCTATCCTTGTAAAGTTACGCGCCGCTATCGTTTCATCAACCAAGAGAGGCGCCGAACAGAGACCCGATGGCAGCCGTCACAGCCATTGCAAACGCCCCCCAAAAAGTGACACGAACGATCGCCCGGAGACTGCTTGCCCCTCCAAGTCTGGCACCAACGCCCCCAAGCACCGCAAGGAAAATCAGGGAGGCAACCGAGACAGCGATCACCAAAGTCTGGCCGGTAAAGAGCACAACCATCAGCAAAGGCAGCGCGGCGCCTGCCGTAAAGCTGGCCGCCGACGCCATCGCCGCCTGAATTGGTCGGGCCGTCAGATGGTCTGCCATCCCAAGCTCATCGCGCAGGTGCGTCCTGAAAGCATCGCGGGCGGTCAATTGATCTGCGACCTGCTCCGCGAGCGCGCGATCTAGTCCACGCTTCTCATAGATGCCGACCAACTCCTCCCTTTCTGCCGCAGCATCGGTTTCCAGTTCATTGCGCTCGCGCGCCATATCCGCCTGTTCGGAATCGGCCTGTGAACTGACCGACACATATTCGCCCGCCGCCATCGACATCGCGCCCGCCACGAGCCCGGCTGCACCCGTCATCAGAATGGACGATTGAGCGGCATTGGCGCTGGCCACGCCGACGATCAGGCTCGCGGTCGACACGATGCCATCGTTTGCGCCGAGAACGGACGCACGAAGCCAGCCGATCCGGTCGATAAGGTGCGCTTCCCTGTGAAGTCTTGGCATCTCGCGCTATCCT
>JANLST010000079.1:0-1521 GCA_031362505.1 Sphingomonadales bacterium | reverse complement strand
CGTGATTGGTCACCTCGACGTTGAAAGTGCCGATGGGAGGATGGGCCTTGAACTGGGTGCCGAGCATTTCCATCATATCCGGGCGGTCATTCGGCGCATCGACCCCGCCGTCGGTGAATTTCAGGATGGAATTGGTGCCGTGAAGCGCAAGCCATTTTCCGCCTGCTTCCACCCAATTGCGGATGGCGGCGGCTTCATCCTTCGTCGGCATGAAATCACAGGTGTAGGTGATCAGCATGCTACAGGCGTTCAACCGCTCTATGTCAGCATAATCGCAAGCGACGGTTGTGCGGATCTCCGGATGCTCGGCAAGAAGCTTCAGCAATTCAAGCCGGGCATAGTCGATGTCATGATATTTTCCGACCGCGACGAAATGGGCATCAATGCGCTTGGCCATGGTCTATTCCCTGATCGAGCTGGCGCCATCGACATTCAAGTCGGCACCACTTGTAAAACTTGAATCTTCGCATGACAGGAAGATGATCGCTTTTGCCACTTCTTCAGGCTCGCCAACCCGGTTCATCGGGTGGGCCGAGGCCATTGCCGTTTCAATCTCCTCCGGCGTTGCGGTGCCGGAATAAACATAGCGATTATACATCGGCGTGCGGATTGCGCCGGGATGAACCGTGTTTGCACGGATTGGAAGCCCCCTTGCCGCGCAATCGAGCGCCACTGTCTTGGTCAAATGGGTGACAGCGGCTTTGGACGCGCAATAGGCTGCCATGTTCGCTCCCGCGCGGTTCGAAAGCATCGATCCGATATTGACGATCGTCGCTGGCTCACCTGCCTTTGCCAAAGCGGGAAGCGCGGCGCGGCAACCGTAGAAAGTGCCGTTGAGATTGATGTCGATGTGCCGATGCCAACTGTCGAGATCGACATCGACCGTATTGCCGGGTTCCGATATGCCAGCGATATTGCAGAGCGTGGTCAGCTTTCCAAAGCGAGTGACGGTTGCTGCAACTGCGGCTTCCCAAGCCTTCAGATCGCGCACATCGAGCGCAACTGCATCCGCATTTTCACCAAGCTCGCTGGCAAGAGCCCTTGCCTTGTCCAACTGCAGATCGCCAAGCATCACACGGCCACCCTCGGCCACGATCATCCGCGCCAGCGTGGCACCAATGCCTTCGGCACCTCCCGAAATCAGGGCAACCTTACCCGACATACGCCCCATATTATCTCTCCAGAATTGCCACGCCGGATAGTCCGGGTGCGCCGTAAACATGACTATAGGCAGTCTTTGGGGCATTCGGCACCTGCCTGCCGCCGCCGCGTCCGCGCAACTGCACGGTGTTTTCATAAACTTGTCTCAGGCCTGAAGCCCCTACGGGCTCTCCGCAGGCAAGGCATCCGCCGTCGGTATTGACGGGGAGTGTGCCCGTAACTTCCGTGCGCCCTTCAGCGATCCACTGCTCCTGCTCGCCATCCTTGCAGAACCCGTTTTCCGACATGTGCATGATCTCTGCGCCCGATTCAGTGTCCTGAAGTTGGGCCACATCAATGTCATCCGGGCCGATACCGGCA
>JANLST010000017.1:0-8648 GCA_031362505.1 Sphingomonadales bacterium | reverse complement strand
TGCTGCTGGCAACCGTTTTTGCCGGGTTCGCGCCCACTTATTACCTGCTCAACCTACTGCATGGCACGCTCGCGGGCGGGCAGCCCGGTGGTTCAAACCTGACGCCCCTTGTGCACGTTCACGCGATCGCCTTTTCGGCATGGATGTTGTTGTTCGTTGCCCAGACCACACTGATCGCAACCGGCCGGGTGGGCTGGCATCGCAATCTGGGGATTGCTGGCGCCCTGCTCGCCGCTGCGATGGTTGTGCTTGGGCTGATGGTCGCGATAGAAGGCTCACGTCTCGGCCATCGACCGCCGATGGTCGACAAATATACGTTCCTGATTATTCCGATGGTCAATGCATTGATGTTCGGGACATTCGTAGCGGCGGGCATCTGGGTCCGGTCACGTTCGGCCTATCATAAGCGATTCATGCTGCTTGCGACGCTTTCGCTGCTCACTCCAGCTATCGTCAGAATGAATTTGCCAGTCCTTCCACCAGGGCCAATCGGCGCCTTCATAGTCAACGACGCCTTGCTTCTGGCGATCTGGGCATGGGACTGGTTCAGTAATGGGCGTATTCATCGCGTCCTGTTTTGGGGTGGCGTCGCGTTCATCGCCTCGCAGCCGCTGAGAATCATGTTTGCACAAACCGATCTTTGGATCACATTCGCCAAGGGATTGATCGGGTGAAACAGCTGAGCCGTGACCGACGGCTTACCGCCATCAAGCATGGTCGAGAACCCGAAACATCGATAAGGAAAAACACCACTCCGTCAGATCGTAGCGCGGAACAACCAATTGAGGGCATGCGTGAAGGTCAACATCTCAGCCATCCTGTCTTACAACATTCCGGAACCGGCTGACATATTGCTGGCGGTTGAGGCCATTCCGATGGCCGATCAGCCGTTATTGTATGATCTGATGACGATCGATGGCAGCGGCCCTTTGACGCCTGTTGAGGGGTTGCACGGATTGGGGCGGCGCGTCTGGTTCCATGCCCATGGTCCTCTTGAAATCGCCTATGCCGCAACGGTCTCGATCGAACGCACACCAACCGACATCGCAGGCCTCAACCCGCCGCCGCACGCCTCGTTACCCAGCACCTATATCCAATATCTTATGCCCAGCCGTTATTGCCCTTCGGACCAGTTGGAAACCTTCGTGCACACGCGATTCAACGCACCTGACAAAGGCACGCTTGTCATGCAAATGACGGACTGGATCCATGGGAGCGTTGCCTATGTTTCGGGCAGCTCCGGCTTCACGACCACTGCGCTCGATACGTTTGTCAGCCGCGCCGGTGTGTGTCGCGATTTCGCCCATTTGCTGATTGCTTTTGCCCGCGCCGCAGACATTCCGGCGCGGATGGTTTCAGCCTATGCGCTGGGCATCGATCCTCCTGATTTTCACGCTCTGGTCGAAGTCTATCTTGGTGACCGCTGGCATTTGGTCGATCCCACACGACTCGCGCTCGAAGAAAATATCGTCCGAATCTGCGTGGGTCGCGACGCCACGGATATCGGGTTCATGACGATTTTCGGCACGGCTGAAATGTTGTCGCAGACGGTATCAGTGACCCCGATCGATTAACGAAGCATTCCGCCCGACAGCCAATAGAGTCCCGCTGAGATCAACAACGCCGCCCCAAAAAGCGGGAGTGTGGCAACTACGCCTCGACGCGGACCGGCCAAGACGACCACAAGCACGGATTTGAGAATAGTGTTGACGAGGATCGGGAGCGAAAGGATGAGTCCAAGCTGCGAAATCGGGAACGAGTCTTGCGGGAGCGTCGTCGTCATGATGATGGCAGCATCGACATCGTAGAGCCCGGTCAGCCCGACGAGGATGGTCATTCCTTCCGCCCCATAGCGTTCGATCGTCCAGCGCGCAGCGATGATGATCACGGCAACCATGACGGCAAAGCCGACAGCCGGCCAGAAATCGAAGGGATTGCGGGAGGCCGTTATTCCGCTGCCTTGGGCACGGTCTGCACGGTAGACGGCAACAATGGCATAAAGTGCGACAAAGACGGCTGCAGTTCCGATCCCTATTGCGAAAGCCCCAAGCGCCGCCGGCATCAACACGCTACACAAGATGAGGACGCGCAACGGCATCATTGCACTTGCCGCAGCAATGGCGGCATTCAGTGTCGTCCGGTCTTGGACTTCGTCGGCCTGTCGCAGTCGGCGCGCAAGTTCGGCCGTTACTGCTGTCGATGAATAGGTCGCGCCGATGGCTGCTGCCAGGATCGTCCCGCGGGTGCTCCCGAAACGCTTTGATGCCCAATAGCCCGCAAATGACAACCCCGTGACGAACACGACAACCAGCCAGAGCATGCGCGGGTTGAGGGCATCATAGGGGCCGATTGCGCGGTCGGGCAGCACGGGCAGAATAACGAGGGCAATCGCTCCGAACTGCGCAGCCGCCAGCAAGTCCCGCTCGCCCAGCGACTTGAGCCAGATGTGGAGTTTTTCGCGCATCGACAGGATCAGAGTCGTCGCGCCCCCTGCAACCAATGCTTCGCGTGCAAAGCCAATCGTCGCCAGCAGGCCGAACAGCAAAGTGAGAATGCCGACGACCGCTTCGGTTGCGGAAACGCTTTCATCGCTTTTCGCCAGCCGCGAACGATGGGCGAGCAGGAGGGCGAGAACAAGACCAGCCAATCCCATCAGGCCAAATGCCGGTGAAAGGCCGTTGGCGATCAACCCACACGCCCCTCCACCCAGTCCAAGCAGCGCGTGGGTGCGGATGCCTGCCACGCGTCCTCCAGGCGCTGCGTTCCGCTGTCTCCAACCACGTTCGACGCCGATCAACAGGCCAATTCCCGTTGCCAGTGCTACGGCATAAACCGGCTCAAGATGCGCGGAGCTCAGAGGCAGGTTTAGCAGTCCGGATTGGGTCATGGCCGCCAGGCTCACGTCTTGGACCCGGCGAAACGGAGCACGGCAAAGCCCGCGATCGCCGCAGCAAATGAGCCCATGAGAACACCGACCTTGACGCCGTCGGCATGCTGTGGATCGGCAAATGCGAGGCCGCCGATGAACAGACTCATCGTGAATCCGATCCCGCACAGAAGTGCGACACCATAAATCTGCGCCCAACTCGCATTGGCCGGCTTAGGGGCAAGACCGGACTTCACGGCCAGCCAGACACTCCCGAATATGCCAACCTGTTTGCCAAAGAACAGTCCGAAGGCGATGCCAAGCGGAAGCGCGCCTGTCAGATCCGCCCCTCCCAATGCCACGCCGGCATTGGCAAAACCGAAAAGCGGCACGATCACCCATGCGACGGGCCTCTGAAGCAAATGCTCGAGCCGGTGGAGCGTCGAATCCTCTACATCGGAGGCAGCCGGCGTAATCTTCACGGGAATGGCGAACGCCGCAAGAACGCCGGCGATCGTGGCATGGACTCCGGACATCATCACGGCAAACCAGAGCAAGGTAGCGAGGATCAGATACCAACGCAGGGCAACGACTCCGGCGCGGTTGAGCGCAAACATCGCACCCAGAATACCCAAGACCGCAAGCAAAGCGGGTCCGCTTATCGTGTCCGTGTAGGCCAAGGCAATGATTGCGACTGCGCCCATATCATCAACAATCGCAACTGTTGTCAGGAACAGCTTGAGCGATACGGGAGCGCGGCTGCCCAGCAGGGCCAACACACCAATCGCAAAGGCGATGTCCGTCGCCGCCGGGATCGCCCAGCCACGCGCCAACGCTGGATCGCTTCGTGTTGCGACAAGAAAGACGAATGCGGGAACGATCATCCCTGCCGCAGCCGCGATCATGGGGAGGCGCCGATCAGCCCATGTTACCAGATGACCATCAACAAATTCCCGCTTGATCTCGAGCCCGACAAGCAGAAAGAATACCGCCATCAAGGCGTCGTTGATCCAGTCATGGATCGAAAGCGGTCCCGCCTTTGCGTGAAGAAGATGGAAATAGTCGGCCGCCCAGGGACCGTTCGCGACGAGCATCGCCAGTGCCGCCGATAACATCAGCAAAATCCCGCCGGCCGCCTCGCTCTTGAGAAACTCGCGAAGCGCTGAGCGCGGTGAGGAGAGAGACGTCGTCATGAAGCGCAACTAACCAATAAAGTTCTTTTTGTCAATTTAAAAGGATCATTATAGGAACATTTTGATCAGCGAACCGTGAATCGGGATTGATCGACAACATGCCCTGAAGGATCGATCAGGGCGAGCTGGTGCGGGCCAGGTCCGGCCAGCACCATCGGCGCCGTTGCCGCATCGCCGAGATCGCGGCGGTCGAGCCGCAGCCTGTGCCCGGTCACTTCGCCCGTAACGGCGAAACCGAGTCTCTGTCGGTTGATCGGGATATCGGGATCGAGGGCATAGACGGTGCCGGAGACGGGGTTGGTGATACGTGGTCTCCGGGCCGCCGCCGGGGCGACAATCTGGACGGCTTGTGCCGTTCCTTTGAGGAAATACTCCTGCCGCGCGGATTCAATGTTGCCGGCAAAGCGGGTCGGCCGCGCCTCGATCCCCGACGGTATGGGCGGCGGGCGCCCCGGAGAATCGGCATGAAGCGCCATCATCACGTCGCGCCATACCGGCGCGGCCCCGCTCGTGCCGGACACCGCCTTCATGCTGTCCCCCTCAAGATTTCCTATCCAGACCGCAACAGTATAGCGATCCGACCACCCAACACACCAATTGTCGCGCATCGCCTTCGAAGTACCGGTCTTCACCGCCGCCCAGAACGGCAGCTTCAATGCGCTGTCGAGACCAAAGGTGCCCGCGCGCGCTTGCGGATCCGAGAGGATTGATCCCACCAGCCAACTTGCCTGTTCGCTCAGCACGCGGCGAGGCGCGATATGCGGATCGGTCATGCGAATTCGCAATGGAGACCAGCGCCCACCAAGAGCGAAGCTGCGATAGGCAGCGGCCTGTTCCAACAAGGTGACCTCCGCAGATCCGAGGGCGAGCGAGAAGCCATAATATTGGCCATCCTCTGTCAGACCGCGATAACCGGTGTCCCAAAGGCGATCGCGGAAGGCTTCGGTGCCTCCGATTACCAAAGTCCGAACGGCTGGTACGTTAAGCGAACCCGCAAGCGCAGCACGAACCGAGACCGGCCCTTTGAAAACATGGTCGTAATTCTGGGGCACATACAGCCCAGAGGCGGTATCGAGTTGGACCGGGGAATCATCGAGGATAGACGCTGGCGTCAGATAACCGCGTTCCATCACCATGCCATAGAGAAACGGTTTGAGCGTCGATCCTGCTTGCCGGTATGCATCCGCCCCGTCGACCGCCGCCGCCGTCGATCCACCGCCAACACCTCCGACATAGGCCAACACGTCACCCGTCGCATTGTCGACGACGACCACCGCACCATCACGGGCACGATCTACCCCCAACCCCAGCAATTGACGGCGCAGCGCGACAGTCGCCATTGCCTGGATATTGCGATTGAGTGTCGTCGTGATACGAATCCCAGGCTCGGCCAGCAGCTTTGCCGAAAGATGAGAGGCAAGATTTGGGTCAAGCGCCAGTTGCCGCTGGTTGCCAATCATCGCATTGGCCATTTCGCGGAGACGTCCGCAATCAGCCGGTTTACCGTGACATGCCCGTGCGGCAATCTCGCCTGCCGAGGCCGAAGGGTCAGGAAGCAGTGCCACGATCAGTCGCGCTTCGTTTGCAGTGAGAGCCGTCGGGGCCTTGCCGAACAAGGTCAGTCCCGCCGCGCCTATCCCTTGCGATTCTCCCCGAAACCCTGCGAGATTGAGATAAGCTTCGACGATTTCATCTTTCGACCAACGACTTTCCAGCGCTTTGGCCGCTCGCATCTGCCTTAGTTTATCGAACCAGGTCCGCGCGCCTGGTGTCGCAAGTTCCGGAGCAAGGTAGGCTGCAACCTGCATTGAAAGCGTACTCGCCCCGCGTGACCGTTCACCCGAGATCCGCGCCTTCGCGGCGCTGCCGATTGCGAGCCAGTCAATCCCGCCATGATTGCGAAATCGCCGGTCCTCTGAAGCGATCAATGTTTCGATCAGCGTCGGCGCAATGTCCTTCAGCGGCACCCAGGCCAATCGGCGCGCGTGAAAGTTCACCCGTTGGCTATCGAGCAACACGCCGTTTCGGTCGTAAAGCCAGGATTCACTGGGCTTCCATGCAGCCACGACCCTGTCGTGATCAGGCAGCAGCGGAGGGATGGTGGCCAGCCAGACGCATAGCGCCGCCAGAACCACTCCGGCAGGAATCCAAATCCGCCAACGGCGCAACCTGATCACCGCATCGCTACCGTCATCGGCTTGTTCGGGACCTGCGCCCGGATATCGGGCGAATACATCGCCTCGACCCGCGTCGGCGGCAGGCTGAATGTGCCGGTGCCGTTCAATCGCACTGCATATTCGGTCACGAAACGCCCGCGCGGGACCCATTCGAAATAGCCGCGCCATGCGTCCTTGCCGCGCTCGACATAGGATGGTTGCACACCTTCTCCGCCCGAAGCCGCCGCACCGAAGATCGCGGACTGCCCGCCAAGGTTACCAATGATCGTTGCCCCAGGTGCCACCGGATCGCTGACGACCACCCAGTTGCGCTCGGCCGTCGCATCGACTGTGATCGTGATCTTCAGCACGTCGCCGCGGGTCAGTTGGCCCTTCACCTTCTGGCTCACGATTGCGATCGATTTGGTCATCCTGTAGCCTGCAAAAAGTGGCTGTTGCAGCGGAACGGCGGCATAGACGCTGACCATAGCCCACGGCCCTGCCCCGCCAGATTGCGAGAGCGTCAACGGCGCGGACGCTGCAGGCAAGTGCAGCCGGAGCGGCCCGCCATCGGAGAGCATCGGCCAGTTTTGAGTGCGGCTCTGCCCGGCAAGGCTGATCGTCGTCACGCCCCGAACAGCTGTCGCCGGGTACAAGGTCGCGAAGCGCCGTGTGGCAATCGTGCCCCAGGCATTCGCAGGCGTCGTATCCCAGTGGCCGCGGCGCTGGCGAAGCGCCGTGCCGACCATCATCTTCGGTCCTTCATCGCCCCAGCCAGGACGACCGAGCACCGCGAGCAACGCCTTGATCGACATTTCATCGCCAGAACTCATCATCCACCACGGCGCATTGGCCGCATCAGCAAGATCGAGCCGCGATCCTTCGTAGACGATCCGCTGACGAAGCGTTCGTTCGGCTGTGACGCGCAAATTGGTATTCGAACCCTTGGTCCGGTCAATCGCGATAAGCCAGTCGGACAGCGCCGAAGTCGGCATGTCGGCAGGCGCAAGGTTGATCGCACCGAGCATGGCAGGGGTCGAGGCCCCGTTGCGCGCCAATGCTGCCAAGGCCGCGATCCGGATGAGCCGGGCATCGCCGCTCCATTTTGCATCGCGTTCGAGCCGACCGTCGACCACCGACTTCATGGCCTCGATCATTTGCGCCTTGGGAGCATCGGGAACCGGGAGTCCCGCTTCCGCTGTCATCGAGAGGACATAGGCAGTCAGCGCTTCCGATCCCTGTATCCGGTCGATGGGGAAGTAACGGAGCAACCCGTCGCTATCCATGTAAGCCGGAATTTCGCCTGCCAGCGCCGTCCATGCCCCGGCATCGCCAAGCACGATGGCCCGGGACAGCCGTTGCTCGAAGCAATTATAGGGATAGTCGTTCATATAGCCGCGCACCCCGGCCAAGGGCGGAGCCAAGGTGTCGGCAAGCTTCACATCGACATAGCCGCCAGGCAAGGCTCCTGCTGGTGCGGCAATCGGGATGGGAACGCCGTTGCCCACCCGGGCCAGCGTCGCCGCCCAGACTTCTGTTGGAACGGCCGGGATCACCTCTTGCGAAATTGCAATCCGATCGGCGGCCTTGCCGTTCGAGGATCGGGCCTCCACTGTCCAGTCAAGCTTGCCCACGCCTTCGGGTGCCGTCAGGTGCCACGTCACGGGAACGGCCCCGCCCGCAGGGATATTCACGGTCAGCGGCTCGCCCTTCGCGACGCTGGGCGTTACGTTGACTGTCGCGGTCACCTTCATCGCCTTGTCGGAAGCATTACGCAGCGTGAAACTCGCGCCATACCAATCACCGGTTCGCACAAGCGGCGGCAGGCCAGAAAAGAGCTGCAGGTCCTGACTCGTCCTCACCGTCGCCTCGCCAGTGCCGAACAGCCCGGCCCCGGAATTGGCGATGGCTACCAGCCGGAAGGCGGAAAGCGAGTCCGAAAGCGCAACGGGAATCTTCGCTCGTCCCTTTGCATCAAGCGCGACCCGCCCTCGCCAGAGCAGGACGGGCTTGAAATCGTCCCGCGTCACGGCTGAGGCATCGCCCCCACCCCCGCCAGCCTCGACAGCCTTCTTGCCATAGTGCCGCTTGCCAACAACCTGCGTCTGCGCGGTCGAGGTCAGCACGGACAACGGACGTTCGCCCATCATCGCTTCAATGAGATTCCAGCTGTCGTTGGGCGAAAGCTGGAGTAGGGCCTCGTCGACCGCGGCAAACGCAATTTCGGCCGATTTCGCAGGTTTCCCGCCAGGCTCGGTCACTGCGATATCAACACCCGCCGTTTCGCGGACACCATACTTTGCCTTGTCAGCCTTGACCTTCACGGCCAGCTGATGCCCTTCCCAGCCGACACTCACCTTCGCAATGCCGAGCCGATAGCTGGGCTTGGCCAGATCGACGAGCGCTGTCACGCCACCGCCATCGCGGTTGAAG
>JANLST010000005.1:0-5226 GCA_031362505.1 Sphingomonadales bacterium | reverse complement strand
ACCTTCTCCCACGGAAGGGAGAAGGGACCCGACTGATACATCGGTTCCATGGCTTCCTCCCCTCCGTGGGAGAAGGTGTCCTGACGAAGTGATCTTCGAAGAGTTCAAGGGCACGGGTAACTCCGAAATCGTCCTTGATCGCAAGGTTTCCGACAAGCGGATCTTCCCTTCTCTCGATGTCGGCAAGTCTGGCACACGCAAGGAAGAATTGCTGGTCGAAAAGGGCAATCTTTCGAAAATGTGGGTGCTGCGTCGTATTCTTATGCAGATGGGTACCGTCGACGCGATGGAGTTCCTGCTCGACAAGATGAAGGATTCGAAGACCAACGAGGATTTCTTCGATTCAATGAATCAGTAGGACGGCCGCGTGATTCTCGAACATGCATTGTTGCAGGTTCGGTCAGGCCAGGAAGCTGCTTTTGAAGCAGCGATGACCGCAGCCACACCACTGATCGCGGCATCGCCTGGATTTTTGGACATGGAAGTGCGGCCGGCGATCGAGCAGCAGGGCCATTATCTGCTTGTCGTGCGCTGGGAATCGGTTTCGCATCACCGCGACGGTTTTCGGCATTCGGACCGCTATCAGGAATGGAGGGCGCTGCTCCATCATTTCTATGATCCAATGCCGACGGTTGAGTATTTCGGAGACGCGCTATGATCGATTTTGCCGATGTCTTTACCGCGGCCGGTATGGCGACGCTGTTTCAGGTGATCCTGATCGATCTGACCATGGCCGGCGATAATGTGGTCATCATGGGCACGCTTGCCTCGGGGCTGCCGGACAAGGATCGCAGGCGTGTCCTGATGTTCGGTGTCGGCATGGCGCTTGTTTTCCTCATTGCCTTCGCGCTGATGGCGACGTGGCTGCTGAAGGTTACGGGGCTGTTGTTGGCTGGCGGCCTGCTGTTGCTGTGGGTTGCTTACAACATGTATCGCGAACTCCGCCCGGTGCGGGTCGTGATCGCCGACGATCCCGATACGCCGATGGTTGAGGGCCCTCCAGCGACCAAGACCTTCCTCCAGGCCGCGATACAGGTGACGCTGGCCGATTTGTCGATGAGTCTCGATAATGTCCTGGCTGTCGCTGCGGCTGCCCGAGAACATCCCACCGTGCTTTTCTTCGGTCTCGCTTTCTCGGTGACCCTGATGGGCCTTGCAGCCAACCTCGTGGCGAAACTGGTCCAGAAATATCACTGGATTGCATGGATTGGGCTTGTCGTGATTCTTTATGTTGCACTCAACATGGTCTGGGAAGGCTCGCATCAGGTTGCGCCCATGATTGTATCCCGATTTGTCTGACGTTATGGCCGTCGGCATGGAGTTTTCGAGTTTGTTTGACCCCGCGTCGGTGAGTGCATTCTTTCAGATTCTGATGATCGATCTCGTTCTTGCGGGCGATAATGCGATCGTCGTGGGCGCGTTGGCTGCCGGCCTGCCCGAAGCTGACCGCAAAAAGGTCATCATGTTTGGCGTTTTGGCCGCGCTTGTCCTCAGAATTGTCTTTGCCCTGACCGTCAGCCAATTGCTCGGGATTGTCGGCCTGGTGCTGGCGGGTGGCCTTTTACTTCTTTGGGTCGCCTGGCGAATGTTTCGCGAACTGCACCACAGCGGCGAAAGCCCGGGATCGCCGGAAATTTCCGGAGACGAACATTCTGGCATTGTGGCACGCAAGAGCTTCGCGGCGGCCGCGTGGAGCGTGGCGCTGGCAGACGTTAGCATGAGCCTCGACAATGTCCTTGCTGTCGCCGGCGCTGCGCGCGAGCATCCGAACATCCTTGTTCTCGGCCTCATCCTGTCGGTGCTTCTTATGGGCGTGGCGTCCAACATTATCGCCCAATATATTGAGCGCTATCGCTGGATCGCGTGGATAGGGTTGGCTGTGATCGTCTGGGTCGCAGGCACGATGATCTGGGACGGATGGCACGACGTCCATCCGCATTTCATGGAATTTATTGGGCGCTAGAAGCGATTACCTGAGAGAGTTGGCAAAAAAGTCCGTGGTCCGGGCATCGGCCAACCGGGCACCACCTTCGTGGCGTCTTGTTCCCATTTCGGCCGCAAAACCGTGATCAAGCCCGGCATAGTCATGCAGCGTGACCTTGGGGTGTGTGTCCAGCTCTTTATGAATCGCGGCCTGTGCCTCTGCGCCGACGAAATGGTCGGCTGTTGGGACGTGGAGCATAAGCGGATGCGCGATCGCGTGTGACTCGCCGAGCATCTGATCGATCATCACGCCGTAATAGCCAACGGATGCGCTGATGTCAGTTCGGCATGCAGCCATATAGGCGAGCTTTCCACCCAGGCAGTAGCCGACACAACCGACTTTTGTGATTGGCGGATAGCCGTCAAATCCGGAATGAATCGCCTTTATCGTGACCTCTATGTCCGCCACGCCATTATTCGCATCATAGGCCTGGAAATAGCCAAATGCCTCGTTGAGTTCGGCTTCGATATCAGGATCAAGCTCCAGGCCCGGCTTGGTTCGCCAGAACAGGTCGGGCGCAACCGCAAGATAGCCCTCCCTCGCCCAATGGTCGCATTTTCCGCGAATACCGGGATTAACCCCGAAAATTTCCTGGATCACGATAATGGCTGCTTTTGGCGTTCCTTTTGGCTTTGCAACATAAGCAGGAAAATCTCCAATCTGCATCGTGGTCATATCAATCGTGTCCTTATTCCGTGAGAGTGATCCGCCTCGAAATCGAGAAGCCAGACCTTTGTTTCCGGCCCCCTGCCGGCTGAATAATATTCAGGACCTGATGCCGAGACGATTCGATGACAGGGGATGATGATCGGAAACGGGTTGACCTTGCATGCCTGCCCGATCGCCCGCGCAACCGATCCAACCCGCTTCGCGAGCGCACCATAGGTCAATGTGTCACCATAAGGCACGGAGGCAATCGCCGCCCGGAGTCGCGCTCCTTCGGCGGTCTCGGCAGGTGCGAGCGGCAGTGTGAATTCCATACGTTGTCCCGCGAACCAGGCGAGTATCTGCGCGACAGCTTCATTGAGTATGTGATTATCGCTGTCATGCTGCCTGGCTCTTCCCGGGGGCCTGATTCCCGCCGAAATCAGGACAGTGTTATCCGCCACCAATTCGACCATTCCGACAGGTGTTTCGACGCAGGCGGTTGCGGGGCGCGCGCTCATGCTGCAAAGTCTAGCACTGTCGCGAAGCAAGGCTCAAGGGAGACCCGTCATGAAATTCAATATTGATGTCGATTGTACGCCGGAAGAGGTAAGACGGCTGGTCGGCCTTCCCGATCTGACCGGTGTCCATGATGTCTATCTCAACCAGGTGAAGACGGTCATGACCAAGGGTCTGACACCGGACATGGTTGAAGGCATGGTGCGAAACTGGATGCCGCTTGGCGGGCAGGGCGTCGATTTTGTTCGTGACCTGATTGGCCAGTTTTCAGGGGGAAATGACAGTTCGGGAAAGAAGAAGAAGGACTGACACTGGCCAAAAACGATACGATCTTTGCCCTGTCGAGTGGTTTGCCGCCGGCGGGGATAGCGATTGTCCGGATCAGCGGGCCCAAGGCCGGGACGGTACTGGACAGGCTTGTCGGCAAGCGGCCACCGCCGCGGTTGGCCAGCTACCGAGTGCTACGCGACGATCAAGACGCGATACTCGACCATGCGCTGATTCTCTGGTTTCCCGGCCCCGCCACGGCAACCGGAGAGGATTTGGCAGAGTTTCACCTCCACGGGGGACGTGCAGTGGTCGCGGCCGTGCTGGAGGCGATTGGCGCGATAAACGAGACGCGCCCGGCCGAAGCGGGCGAGTTTACACGTCGCGCGTTCGAAAATGGACGAATTGACCTTTCTGAAGCCGAAGGTTTGACTGAGTTGCTGGCGGCTGAGACCGAAAACCAGAGGCAGTCGGCGCTCGCTTTGGCCGAAGGCGGCTTAGGACGGCGCGTCAATACGTGGCAGGCCGCATTGCTCTCGATGTCGGCGCAGCTGGAAGCCGAACTGGATTTTTCCGACGAAGGCGATGTGCTGGAGCGCGCGCCAAACGAATTGCAAAGCCGCATCGGTACGTTGGCGGATGACTTGACCTCACTTTTGGCGGCGCCGGGGGCAGAGCGCTTGCGTGATGGCATCAGGGTCGTGCTAGCCGGGCCCACAAATTCTGGTAAATCCAGTCTTTTCAATAGCTTGATCGACAGAGACGCCGCGATAGTCTCCAATATTGCGGGCACGACAAGGGATCGGATCGAGGCGCCAATCGCCCTCGATGGCATTCCGCTGGTGCTGATTGACACCGCAGGTTTGCGTGAAAGTGCAGACGAGATCGAGTCGATTGGTGTCGCACGCGCGCGCGACGCCATATCGACAGCGGATCTGATTCTTTGGTTAGGCGCTTCTTGGCAAGCACCTGAAGGAGCGATTCAGGTCATACCCAAATCCGATCGTTCCGGGTCTGAGACCCAAACCGGTTTGCGTGTCTCCTCGCACACGGGAGAGGGGATAGCGGAACTGAAGGAGAAGCTGCTTGGACGTGCACGCAACCTTCTTCCGAAGCCAGGTGCATTGGCCCTTAATCAACGGCATCGCTCTATTCTTGCCGAGGTCCTTGAAGAACTGGAGGTCGCCTCCCACGCGACAGATGCGTTGATTATTGCCGAACATTTTCGCATGGCACGAGACCATCTTGATCGCTTGACCGGAAAGTCCGGGGTCGAAGATATGCTTGACGCCCTGTTTGGCAATCTGTGTATCGGGAAATAGAAGTGTTTCACGTGAAACGGGTTGGCAATTCGGCTGTTCGAGCGTAGCGGCGGCGGCAATGGGCAATTTCGATGTCATTGTTGTTGGGGGAGGCCATGCAGGTTGTGAAGCAGCGGCAGCAGCCGCGCGCATGGGCGCACGCACAGCTCTGGTCAGTTTCAAGCGGGACCAGATTGGCGCGATGTCTTGCAATCCGGCAATTGGCGGCTTGGGAAAAGGCCATCTTGTGCGCGAGGTCGATGCGTTCGACGGGATCATAGCGCGGGCAGCAGATTCGGCCGCCATCCACTATCGCATGTTAAACGCGTCGAAGGGCGCCGCAGTGCAAGGCCCGCGGATCCAGGCTGATCGCAAGAAGTTCAAGGCGGCAATCCATCGCTTGCTCGATGCTCAGTCCGGGTTGGAAATTGTGGAGGGTGAGGCATCATCGTTGATACTGGAAAATGGCAGGGTCACTGGTCTCAAGCTAAGCGACGGCACTGATCTGCG
>JANLST010000003.1:0-15004 GCA_031362505.1 Sphingomonadales bacterium | reverse complement strand
AGACATCCGCTGCCAGTCTTGAACTTACCGAGTCGCGCCATGATGTCCGCGTGTGTCGGGAAGCCACCATTGATATAAACCACGGTCTTGCCCTTGCGCGGCGAGAAAGCGAGGCGGGGCATTTCGCCCTCTCGCCCGCTTTCATATCTATAGTGATACCGCCCAAAACCGATAATGGCTGGACCCCACATTTTTGGCGGCAAGCCCGAAATGCGTTCCATCATTGCCACAATAAACCCGGCATCGGCGCGCTGGCCCTCGTCGGGGACGGCATCAATGAAGGTAGCCACGCTGGCGTCGGTTTCCTGAGTCTTGTTTTCCGCCATCCGACTCGCCTCCGCACGGTTGAATTGCGGACAATTAGCGCATAGGCGCACTCGCTCACCAGCCTTTCAGATTTGGGGTGCCATGACCGACACAATCAAACGCGTTGTCCTCGCCTATTCGGGCGGACTCGATACCAGCGTCATCCTGAAATGGCTCCAGCAAACCTATAATTGCGAGGTCGTGACCTTTACCGCCGACTTGGGGCAGGGCGAGGAGATCGAACCCGCCCGGCAAAAGGCGCGGGCTGCGGGCGTTAAGGAAGAGCATATCTTTATCGAGGATGTGCGCGAGGAATTCACTCGCGATTTCGTCTTCCCGATGATGCGCGCCAATGCCTTGTATGAGGGGCTGTATCTGCTCGGCACGTCGATTGCCCGGCCACTGATCGCCAAGCGCCAGATCGAGATCGCCAAGCTGGTTGGCGCCGATGCCGTCAGCCATGGTGCAACAGGCAAGGGCAACGACCAGGTGCGTTTCGAATTGGGCTATTATGCCTTGAACCCCGACATCAAGGTGATCGCCCCGTGGCGTGAATGGGATTTGACGAGCCGGACTGCGCTCATCGAATTTGCCGAGAAGCACCAGATTTCGGTGCCGAAGGACAAACGCGGCGAAAGCCCGTTTTCGACCGATGCGAACCTGTTGCACACCTCGTCCGAGGGCAAGGTGCTTGAGGATCCGTGGGAAGAAGTGCCCGATTATGTCTATTCGCGCACCAACAACCCCGAAGACGCGCCCGACAGGCCAGAGATCATCACGATGGATTTCGAACGCGGCGATGCAGTTGCCATCAATGGCGAGGGCATGTCTCCCGCCGCTTTGCTCACCAAGCTCAACGACTATGGCCGGACGCACGGCATCGGACGGCTCGATCTGGTCGAGAACCGGTTTGTGGGCATGAAATCGCGCGGCATGTATGAAACGCCCGGGGGCACGATCCTGCACCTCGCGCATCGCGGGATCGAGCAGATCACGCTTGATCGCGGCGCCGCGCATCTGAAGGACGAACTCATGCCGCGCTATGCGGAACTGATCTATAACGGCTTCTGGTTCTCGCCAGAGCGCGAAATGCTGCAGGCGGCGATCGATCATTCGCAAACGCATGTCTCGGGCACCGTCCGATTGAAGCTCTACAAGGGCAGCGTGAGCGTGATCGGCCGCAAGTCTCCCAACTCGCTCTATTCCCAAAAGATCGTGACGTTCGAGGACGATGCAGGCGCCTATGACCAGCGCGATGCGGCCGGGTTCATCAAGCTCAATGCGCTACGGCTTCGCTTGCTGGGGCGGCGCGGGCTGGGGTGATTTCGCGAAACCGATAATGTCGATTTCATCTGCCTTGAAGTGTGCAACTGCGTAGCGGCCTTTGCCGAAGATTCGAACCGAGTTATCGGTTTTGTCATAATATTTTTTGCTCAAGCGCAGCAACCAGATGGTCGGGGTGCTGCGGCTTAGAGGGTCGTCAGCTATTTCAGCAAGCCGCTCATCGGATAGCGACTGGATGCCGCGGGTGCCGGTGGGATACCAGCCCTTGGGGTCATGCGAAGGCACTTCCCCTGGAATGGGTCTGAATGGCATTTCAAGATTCATGTCCCGCAGAGCATAACGCAGCGGCAATCCGCCCTGGTTCGGGTAGGCATAGATCCGGTCACCGGTCCGAAAATGCGGTTTCAGCCAGGCAACCGCTCCATACCAGTCTTGCACTGGTGCCAGTTGCTGCACGCGCACTGCACGATCGACATTGAATATCATCAGCAGGACGACGCAAAACCATCCTGGACGCGACGTTCCGCTGCCGCCAACGGCCATGAGGATCAAGACGGGGACACTGCAGGCAACGAGAGTCCGCACGAGAAACACAGGCGCGGCCACCAGTGAAATGCCAATTTCCAGAAAAATCGGCACGAAACCGAGGATCAATAGGGCCACAGTAATACGCCAGTGAGTCTTGCCAAGCCGACCGACGCCCAGCGCCGCAAGGATGAGTGCCGCAATAATACCGAACGTCCCGGGAAGACCAAACAAGAGCAAAACCTGCGCAGGCACGGCTGAAAGATTAAAATGGAGCCAAGTGGAGCTGACCCAGGTCGGAGCTTGATCGAGCAGGATCATGAACGCAGGAAGTGCCAGCAATGCCACGATCGCATGTCCAATCAGAAACGGCTTCAGATGGTTGCGGATCAACGTGTGCGGGCCAATCAAGGTCAGTAAGCTGAGACCCAGCGCGGCAACATAGAGAGCGCCCATGCTATGTGACCAAAACAGTAGAATGGCGGCGATAATGTAAGTGCGCCACGCCAAAGGATCGAACGAGCCCTGTTCCCGGTGTATGCGGTAAAGGCGCAGCAGAGCCGCTGTGCCGACCGCATAGATCAGGATCATGTAGTAATAGGGACGAACCAGCCGTGCGATATCGATAAGAGAGGGGGCCGTGGCCGCCAATGCGACTGCGGCCAGCGGCAGCCATGCGCGATTTTGACGCAGGACGATGGCGATTTCACGTGAGGCCAGCCATATCGCCGGAAGCGTCAGCAGGCCCAGAATGACGCCGAAGATGCGCAATGCGAGGATTGAATCTCCCGCAACCAGTATCCAGCAACGCAGAAGAGCGGTGTAGAATGGCGGGTGCGTTTCGTAGGTGGGCAGGGTTTTCCAAATAAAGTGAAAGCCCTGATCGGCCCCGAACAGGCTAAACGCTTCGTCGAGCCAAAGTGGCCAGACCGTAAGATTGTGGGTACGAAGCCACACTGCAAGCAAGGACACCCCAACCAGCGCGACAATCTGAATGCTTTGCATTTGCCGGGCTGTTGCTGTGGTCATGCGGGGCGATCCGTCGTGTGTGTCTGCTGAGACGCGCGGTGATTTTGGGCACCGTCTTTCATGATCGGATTTGGTCCCATCGTGGCATTCGCTCCACGCCATGCAAGATCTGGTGGAGGAAGGCAGCAAGGAGCAGGGGCGCGATCCAGAACCCAGCCTTGTTCATATAAATGATGATGGCCGGCAGCAGAAAAATGATTGTAGGCATAAGGGCATGCCAAATCTTCTCGGCTCGGCTTGCTTGGTTCAACACGATCAGACTGGCAAGCCCGACAACGGTCATGTCATAGTTGAACGCATACGGCAGGATCAAAAAGGTCGCGACGGCTGCCGCCAGTCCTGCCCTATGTGCGTCTGCTGGCTGGAAGTGCCACATCGCTATGATAACTGTCATCGCAACCGTGACCTGTATTGGCCAGACAAGATGCGCGGGAAAGCCAAAGGCGAAAAGCGCCGGAGAGACTGTCGGCATCATCTTGGCAAAGAAGGTGTGCGTCGCATGCAGGAGATTCAGCTGGCTTTGCGATGTGCTTGCCAAATATGTGTGCCAGAGGTCAATGCCGAAAAACAGGATCGAGATGCCGACCAGCACCCCGACAGTTGCAGCCGCCGTGGCGATCGCCGGCCAGGCTTTTCGTCGCAGGTAAAGGATAGGCATCAGGACTGCCATGTGGGGCTTGATGATCATCAGTCCCGTCATAAGGCCCGATAGCTTCGGCCGCGTTTCGAGATGGTGCCAGGCTGCAAGCCAAAGCGCGCCCATGATCAAGCCGTAATGACCAGCCCACACGCAGACGATTGTTGTGGGCAGTATCAACCCCAGAGCTTCGGGCAATTTCTCGCGAGACAGCCATGGTCTTGCGGCAAGTCCGAACAAGAACAGCGATACGATGGTCCAAAGCGCGAGTGACCAGAAATAGGGGAGCGCGCCAAAAAATGGCGTATAGAGCAAGGTTACCGGCGGATATGAATACATATGGTCATGGATGCCCCAGCCGAAATGGCCGGTCTGCCAAGCCTGATACGCAGCCTTGTCATACAGATCGGCCAATCGCCCTTCGATTACGAAGCGACCAGACGTGAAGACATTGACGAAATCTCTGCCCCAGATGGCAGAGCCATTTATTGAATAGCCCTGCGCACGTTGCGACGTCAAAAAATCACGAGCGAAAAGCAGGAGCGAAAGGGAAACGCCAAACAACCAGGCGATAATGTAGAAACGGGCGATAACGGCGCTCGCAAACGACTGGACCTGCGGTATTTCGGGGTCAGCCGTCATGCAGCTATATCAATACGCGTCTTGTGAAGTGCCGCACTCATGCCTTTGTCAGTCGATAGGCTTGCGTCCAGAGCAGGCCTCGCAAAACGGGGACATGGCAAATGAGCTTCCCAATTGCTTGCAGGAGGTTTGCCCCCAAGCTGCCGCCAAATTCGGCAATTACGGGAAGGTAGAAGCCGAAAAGCGCCTCCTCCTCGATCTTGAACCCTGAATTCGCGATTTGCTTTTTAATGGCCCGCTGTGTCAGCAGGTTGATGTGGCCCAACTCTTCTGCCGTCCCATAGATCATACGCGCCAGAGCCAGAATTGGGCGAAATCTGAACATTCGAGCCATCAATTCCACGGTTGCGAAGCTTTGAGGTGTGGTCAGTATCAATGTGCCTCCGGTTTTGAGCGATATCGCGAAATGATCCAGCATGGCTTGGCTGCGGGCCGGTGGAACATGTTCAAGCACTTCGGAACAGAGCACGACATCCATATTGCGAAATTCAAGTTGCTCGGTCGCATCGGCGTTGCGAACTGCAACCCCGTCCAAGCTTGCGACGCCATCAAGAAACGCCTGATTAATGTCTACTGCAGATATTGATGCACCAACACCGCTCAGAAATCGGGTAAAGACTCCACACCCAACGCCAACTTCCATCACCTTGGTGCCATCGCGAACTATTGGCGCCAGACGATTTTCGATCCAGGCGCGTCGTGCGAGGTGCAGCCCACGGCGTGTTGGATTCGGATCGTTGTACAATTTTTCCTGAAACGCGATGTCATCCTGACCGCGTCGGGCCGCTGTGCTCGTCATGGTTTCTCCTCCATCCCCACGGTTTCGCGCACGACATAGATCGGTCGCTGTTTCGTCTCGACGAGTATGCGACCTACATATTCGCCCATCACACCGAGCGAAATGAGCTGCAAGCCGCCAAAGAACAGGATCGCAATCATCATCGACGCATATCCGGGCACTTCGATACCGAAGATGATCGTGCGGATCATCACGAGCACAGCATAAAGGAAGGACAGGAACGCCACGATCACGCCGACATAGCTCCACACGCGGAGTGGCACCGTCGAAGCGGATGTGATCCCGTCAAGAGCGAGTGTCCAAAGTTTCCAATAGCGGAATTTCGTCGTTCCGACTTCACGTTCGACCCGGTCATATTCAACGGCAGTCTGCTTGAAGCCGCTCCAGGCGAACAGCCCCTTCATGAAGCGGTTGCGCTCGGGCATCTTGCAGATGACATCGACGACCTTGCGATCGAGCAGCCTGAAATCGCCGGCATGCTCTGGAATCTTGTCCGACGAGAGCCAGTTGTGGGCGCGATAGTACAGGTCGGCGGTCAGCCGCTTCGGCAGGCTATCGCTATCCCGACTGCGACGGACACCGTACACAACCTCACTCCCAGTACGCCATGCGGCCACCATATCGACAATGACTTCGGGCGGATCCTGCAAATCGACATCGATCGGAATGACGGCGTCACCACGGGCATGATCGAGCCCTGCTGAAAGGGCGGCTTCCTTGCCGAAATTGCGCGAAAGCGAAAGGGCACGAACGCGATTGTCGCGGGTACTCGCCGCCATGATCGCTGGCCATGTTGCATCGCTGCTTCCGTCGTCAACAAACAGGATCTCCCATGCGTCGGCCGCCGGATCGGGTAATGCGTCAAGCGTTCTGCCGATGCGCGCGACGAATGGCGCGATGGCTTCTTCTTCGTCCTTGACCGGCACGAGAATGGTCAGAATGGGGCGGGTGGCGTTCATCATTATCCTTGTGCCACGTTTTTCGGGGAATATGGTTAACACTTCGTAAAAAAATCAGCCAAAGACCCAGCGTCTGTTGAGGGTGAAGGTCAGGATCGGGCTCACGAACACAATTGGGATTACCGGCCACCATGTTGGCCCGCCCATTTGCTTTACAAGCAGCCAGACGAAAAACTGGTTCGCCATGAAGCCGAGGGTGGTCGTCACGAAGAAACGGATCGTGCGGATATGGACCCGGTCGCGGGCGCCATGTCCGCGAAAACTGAATTCACTGTGGAGGAAATAGCCCAGAGCGGCGGCCACAATGAACACGAGAAGCAGCGAAAGGTTGGGATCGACCCCGAGATACGTTGCAATAGCCCAATAGCCCCCCGCGACGAACAAGGTCAGCACCCCCCCGCTCATGCCGAAGCGAACAATCTGCTCAATCAATACGCGTCGTTTTTTGTCTTCACTCACTTGTTTGCTCTTGCTCCGGCTTCCCACTTGTTGCAGCGCCTTTAAGGCCGCATGGGGCGCATTGAAACAGTGATCAGGGGCTAATGCGCAATGGATGATGCAAGGCCGGACTTTCTGGCGCGTCGCTGGAAGACAATATTGTTCCTGGTCTGGCTGGCGGCCAGTTTTGTGCTCATTATCTACCGCTGGAAAGCGATCCATTGGTTTGCGCTCGGTGACACCGACGACAACATGCGCATCATGCAGGTGCGCGCCTTGCTCCATGGGCAGGACTGGTACGATCTACGGCAACACAGGCTGAATCCACCTTTTGGCGCCAATATTCACTGGTCGCATCTCGTTGATTTGCCGATCGCAGGACTAATCCTGCTGACCAAACCGTTTTTTGGCGGGATCATGGCCGAAAAAATTGCGGTCACCTTGGCACCGCTGATTCCACTGGGCGTCGCCTTGACTGGGCTTGGCGTGGCCGCGCGAAGACTCGTCGCGCCGGGTGCGTACCTTGTTGCCGCTGGCATCCTGCTATCTTTTGTCACTGCGATGACAATGTTCATGCCGCTCCGGATTGATCACCATGGCTGGCAATTGGCGATGTTGACGCTGATTCTTGCCGGGCTGGCAGACGAGCGGGCATTGCGGGGCGGCATCGTCATCGGCATCGCGACCGCAATTTCTCTGGCGATTGGGCTAGAAACAATGCCTTGGCTGGTTATCGCTGGTGCCAGTGTTGCCCTGCGCTGGATTCTGTCAGGCGTACAATCGCCGCGAGTGCGCGGTTATGCGCTTGCTCTGGGCGGGGGCACAGCGCTCGGATTTCTTGTCTTTGCGTCACGCGACAACTGGGTTGCACGCTGTGATGCACTTACACCGGTCTGGGTTTCAGTAATGATGCTCGCGTCCGCCTTGCTTTTCCTGATCAGCGCCGTCCGGATAGACAAGCGCATATCGCGTATCGCACTTGCGCTTGGAGCGGGCACAGTGATTGCGACGTTCTTCGCTCTCGCCTGGCCAGATTGCCTCGGACGGCCTGAGCAGATTTCTCCCGAACTTGAACGGCTCTGGTTCAACAACATCAGCGAAGCCAAGCCGATCTACACGCGCAACTGGCCATCGATCCTGTCGGCATCGGTCCTTCTTGTCGGGCTGTTCGGCAGTTTCTGGGCGCTATGGAAACATCGTCTGGAGGAACGCGGCGCGGCTTGGGCGACCATTGCATTGCTGTCACTCGGTTCCGGGTTGATGGTCTTGTGGCAGTCGCGTGCGGCACCGACTGCCCTGATATTCAGTGTGCCGGGAGCAACAGCACTTGGCTGGGCAATCTTGCCCCGCCTGCGTGCGCATCCATCGGTATTGGTCCGTACATTCGGCACGGTTGCGGGCTTCCTCCTCATTTCTGGGCTGGGAATACAGCTGATTGCGGGGAAACTGCCCAATTCAGATGTATCGTCGCCGGGTATGAAACGGGTCAACCATGCCAATGCCAGCTGCCCAACCATGCCATCAATGCTACCCATCGCACTCTTGCCAAAGGCAACGATCCTGACTTTTGTGGATCTCGGACCCAGATTGATCACGATCACACATCATGATGCGATTGCCGGACCCTATCATCGCAATGGAGATGCCATTCTCGACGTCCAGAAGGCCTTTCGCGGTAGCGCTGATGATGCGCGCGGCGTGGCAAGAAAACACGGCGCGACCTTGCTGCTAATCTGTCCAAATATGTCAGAATCGACGATCTACAAGGCGCAAAGTCCAAAGGGTTTTTACATGCAGATCGTCGGGGGCAACGTTCCGGACTGGTTGGTACCCGTCCCGCTTCCCGCTGGTTCACCATTCAAGCTGTGGCACATTGAGCCCTGACGCGATGCGCAGCCTTCCGCTCTTTTTCCGCCTCAAGGATCGACCAGTCATGTTGCTGGGCACAGGCGATGCGGCCAAGGTGAAACGCGTATTGCTTGAGCGAGCGGGAGCCCGGATCGTTGGTGAAGACCAAAACGCTGCACTTGCCATTGTCGCAATGGACGATGAGGCGGAAGCGGTTGCCGCAATTTTGAGGTTAAAAGCTCGCGGCGTTCTGGTGAATGCAACTGACCGACCCGAGCATTGTGACTTCACCCTGCCAGCGATCATTGATCGCGATCCGGTGCTGGTTGCCATTGGTACCGACGGTCAATCGGCAGGCCTTGCCAAGGCGCTCAGGCAGCGACTGGAACGTTTGTTACCGCAATCGCTTGGTAAGTTGGCAACCGCTTTGCACGAGGCCCGTCCCGCCATCCGCAAGCGATGGCCTAACGCAGGCGATAGGCGGAGCGCGATCGATTCAGCGGTCGAGTTTGGTGGCCCGCTCGATCCCCTGACTGCACCGACCGTCGACGCCGTGGCCAAATGGCTTTTATCGCCCGACAATGCCCCTGTATCCGGCTTGAAAGTGTTCTTGTTGGCCAGTGATGATCCCGATCAGTTGACTCTTGAACAGGCGCGGCTTCTTGGCCAAGCCGATTGTATCGTCCATTCGTCGGATGTTTCAGCGGAGATCGTTGCGAGAGGCCGAGCCGATGCTGTCCGGCTTGCGGGCGATATGCCGCCCGATCCTCTTCCCGATGGATTGACAGTGCAGCTTGTGAGAGAAAGGCGCTGATGCGAGCCTTTACGATCATTGATGCAAAGCCCCTCGAAATGCCTTTCGATGAGGGTGCGGCACAATTCGACAAGGCCGAACTGGTCTGGCTAATCCTGGATGGTCGCGATCCTGGCGCCGAGGTCTGGATCGATGCGCAGGAGGACATTCCGCAAATTGCGCGATCAGCACTGCTGGCATCCGAAACTCGACCTCGAAGCGACACAATCGGGCAAGGTGCGATCATCAACCTGCGCGGGTTGGGCAAGACGCCGGAAGATGATCCTGACGCGCTGGTGTCGCTCAGATTCTGGGCCGAAACCGGGCGGGTCATTCTTGTAACGATGCGCAGTCCCACAGCGCTTGAAATTGTCGCCGATCGCTTTCTGTCCGGGGATATTCGTGACCCCGGAGATTTGCTGAGTGCTTTTGCCGATGCGATAACGAATGGTCTCGATCCCGATGTTGCCAATCTCGGCGATGCACTCGACGAATGTGAACTCAAGGTCGAAGTGGCCAACATCCACCCAACTCGACGCGAGGTGACGCGTGTGAGAGCACGCGCCATTGCCTTTCGGCGATTTGTGGCGCCGCAACGTCAGGCGCTTGTTCAACTCGCAATAGCGCAGCTCGACTGGCTGGATGAGGATGACCGTTTGCATCTTCGCGAAGCGGCCGACCGCGCGGCGCGGATGGCCGAAGAGCTTGAATCCGTGCGGGAAAGGGCGGCGCTGATGCATGAAGAGCTGACCGATCGCCGCTCCGAGCAAATGGATGCCCGGGCCCTGCTGATCTCGATCGTCGCTCTGGTGTTTTTGCCACTGACATTCATCACCGGACTCCTGGGGATGAATGTCAAAGGTATCCCCTATGCCGAAAATCCCTGGGCGTTTTGGGGCGTGACCGGCATATGCCTGTTTCTTGCCTTGCTTGTGCTCGGCTGGTTTGTGCGGTCGCACTGGATAAGCGGCGATTAATCGAGCAGCGCGTCGATCGCCTTTGCCAATCTCACGTCACGCGCGGACAGACCTCCGGCATCATGGGTTGTAAGCAGGATGTCCACCCGGTTCCACACGTTCGACCATTCGGGGTGATGATCCTGTTGTTCGGCCAGGAGCGCGACGCGCGCCATGAAGCCAAAGGCTTCAGAGAAGTCAGCGAACAGAAATCGCCGGGTTATGGCGTCGCGACCGTCATCGAAATCCCATTCACCAAGGGCATCAAGCGCCGAGGCGCGTTCATTTTCGTCCAGTTGTTCGATCATCGCCTTTGCCTCCTGCCTATTGTCTCAATTCAAGGATGAGAGCCTGATTCATGGCATCGGCGGAAGCACGAAGTGCTTCCACCTCAACCGATCAGGCCCTATGTCGCAGGAATGATGGGGCAGGGTCAACTCAGCTTTGATGGAGTCTCTTGCCAGCGTGGCGGGCGAAGGCTTTTCGAACAGCTCAGTTTCACGCTGGAACCAGGCGCCGCAGCGGTGGTTTCGGGGCCCAACGGTATTGGCAAATCAAGCCTTTTGCGGCTTGCAGCCGGCTTGCTCAATCCCGTGAGCGGTATGATCCGGCGTGAGGGCGGGATCGCACTTGCGGATGAATCGCTCGGACTTGACCGGCATTTATCGCTGGCGAACGCCCTTCGATTCTGGGCACAGATTGACGGCCGCTCCGTGGCGGACGCACTTGTGGCTGTCGCTCTCGATCATCTGGGGCAGGTGCCGGTTCGCATGTTATCAACCGGCCAACGCAAACGTGCAGTGCTTGCACGCGTCATAGCAAGCGGGGCGCCAGTATGGCTGCTTGATGAACCTGGCAATGGACTTGACACTGCGTCGCTGAAAAACCTGTCTGTCGTGATCGCAGATCATCGCGCACATGGCGGGATAGTACTAGCGGCCTCGCATCAGCCTTTGGGGATTGAAAGCGCTTTGGATATCCGTCTGGACGCCCGTTCATGAAGACCTTGTGGGCACTGGTCGCGCGCGACGTGCGGCTGGCTTATGGTCGGGGCGGCGTTGCGCTGCCAGTAGTCTTCTTCTTGCTCGTTGCGACGCTCTATCCATTTGGCGTTGGCCCTGATGGACGGCTGCTGGCCAAGACCGGCGGCGGGGTTTTGTGGATCGCTGCACTGCTAGCCGCACTCCTGCCAATTGACCGGCTGATCGCGCCCGACATGGATCAGGGCATGCTCGATCAGCTTGCGGTTCGAGGCATTGGCGACGAGATCATTGGGCTTGCCAAACTCATTGCCCATTGGCTTGGCTTTGGTCCTCCGCTGATGATCGCGGCCATCCCTGCGGCAGCATTGTTGCGGCTTGAGGAGGATACGCTTTGGCGGCTCGAACTGGGCCTTTTGATCGGAACGCCAGGGCTCGCGGCATTGGCGGTCATGATTGCAGCGATCACTGCCGGATTGCGTGGCGCCGGAGCGCTAGCAGGCTTGCTCATGCTGCCGCTGGCCATTCCGTTACTCATATTTGGTGCGGGGTCACTCGATCCTCAGGGTATGAGCGCCTTGAAGCTGTTGGCCGCCTGCTCGATGCTTGCGATTGCACTATCGCCCTTTGCCACGGGCGCGGCGATCCGAGCGGCGCGGGAATGATCAGCGGGACCAGCGCGCAAAAATAGCGGTTGGCAGGATCAAGCCTCGCGCCTCTTCGCGTACGCCCAATTCTCCACATTCGACTGTCCCTCCAAGATCGGCGCAATGCTGGCGGACAAGCTCGCCAATCGCCAGTGCCGACATGCGCACCGCATAGACGGTCAGGAAGAGAAATGCCGAATCGGTGTCGAGAAGCTTGCGACAGTTGCCGACGAGATCCGGTAGCCCTTCCTCCAGTCGCCAGACTTCGCCTTCGGGGCCCCGGCCGAATTTGGGCGGATCGAGAATGATTCCGTCGTAGCGCTTGCCCCGCCGTACCTCACGTGCCGTGAACTTGGCGGCATCGTCGACGATCCAGCGCATAGGCTTGTCAGACAGTGCTGCCAGCACCGCATTGGCCTTGGCGGCTTCAACCGATTTCTTCGAGGCATCGACGTGCGTGACTGCAGCCCCCTTGCTCGCCAATGCAAGGCTGCCGACACCGGTATAGCCGAACAGGTTCAATGCGGACGGTTCCGAACGCCCGTCGAGCCGTTCGCGCATCCAGGACCAGACGGGCGCCATGTCGGGGAAGAAACCCAAATGCCGAAATGGCGTGGTCTGCGCGGTGAAATGGATGTCGTCCCACACCAATGGCCAGCCTTCGCGAGGTGTGGGCCGGTCAAACTGCCAGCGCCCGCCGCCATCTTCATCGGCACCGGGAATAAATTCTCCGTCAGCGTCCCAGTCTGTGCTTGCAGGCGGCCACAGCGCTTGTGGTTCGGGCCGGATGAAGCGGAAAGGGCCATAGCGTTCGAACTTGCGGCCATGGCCTGAGTCGATCAATCCGTAGTCGGCCCAGGGTTCTCCTATGAGCGTGATTGGCGTCATGCGCCGGTCGGAACTGCCCGCGCAGAGACGTAATCGCGAATGGCCTCAATGGTTGCCGGAAGAGTATCAAAGCGCTCCTCGCGCTCAAACAGGCTGCCAATGCGCGAAGGCAGCGACGGGCGCGTGCCAGTGGCACGTTCGACGGCGTCGCGGAATTTGGCCGGGTGCGCGGTTGCCAGGGTCACGATGGGAACGTCGGCAGCCACGTCGCTCTCATAGGCCGCTGCAAGTCCGATTGCCGTGTGGGGATCAATCTGCTGCCCCGAACGTTCGGCCGCCCGGCGCATCGCGAGGGCCATGCCGTTTGCATCGATCCGGGCACTCGTAAAGAGGGGCTTTGCGCCAGCGATCATGTCCTTGGGTATGGTCATTGCCTTGCTGGTTTCGAAATCTGACATCATCTTCGCCAGGCACGGCCCGTCGCGACCAGAAAGGTCGAACAGCAATCTTTCGAAATTCGAGCTGACCTGGATATCCATGCTTGGCGTTGCCGTCGTGGTCACTTTACCGGCGGAATAATCGCCCGACGTGAAGGCTCGGTGCAAGATATCGTTGACGTTGGTGGCAACGATCAGCTTTTCGACGGGTAACCCGCATTGAGCGGCGACATAGCCGGCGAAGACATCGCCGAAATTGCCGGTTGGCACTGAAAAGGCTATTGGTCGATCAGGCGCGCCGAGCCGGACTGCTGCATAGAAATAATATACGACCTGCGCCATCAGTCGCGCCCAGTTGATCGAGTTCACGGCCGAAAGGCTGAACCGCGCCGAAAAGTCGGCATCATTGAACAGCGATTTCACGATTGACTGCGCGTCGTCAAAACTGCCCTTGATCGCAACATTGTGGATATTGGGCGCGAGTACGGTCGTCATCTGCCGGCGCTGCACTTCGGAAACGCGGCCTTCCGGATGGAGCATGAAGATGTTGATCTTTTCACGACCGGCCACCGCGTCGATTGCCGCCGATCCTGTGTCGCCCGAAGTCGCGCCGACGATCGTGAGTTCGGTCTCGCGCGTCGAAAGGAACTTCTCGAACAGGAGCCCGAGCAACTGGAGCGCCACATCCTTGAAGGCGAGTGTTGGGCCATGAAACAGCTCCAGCAGCCAATGCTGTCCGTCGAGCTGAACAAGAGGAGTCACCGCTGCATGCGAAAAGCAACCATAGGCCTGGGTGCAAAGATCGCGCAATTCGTCTTCATTCAGGCTGCCCGCGACGAATGGCGTCATGACGCGCACTGCCGTTTCAACATAGGAAAGCCCGCGCATTGCCGCGATTTCGTCCGGTGAGAAGTGCGGCCATTGCCGGGGAACGTAAAGTCCACCGTCCGACGCCAATCCGGCCAGCGTCACGCCTTCAAAACCAAGCGCTGGTGCGCTCCCCCTGGTGCTCACATAATCCATGATGGCCCGCGCCCTAGCGGGCGAGGGGAGTGAGGGCAAGTTTGCGCATAACCATCAAAACCAACTGGTGATCTGATCGAGTGGCTTCTTGATCGTGGCATGATGCGGTATTGTCGCGTCAGGAGCCGGATGTCCGGCCACGACAATCATGACGGGCTTTTCGTCGGTCGGTCGCATGCACATCCTGTTGAGGAAGCGCATCGGATTAGGCGTGTGCGTCAACGTTGCAATGCCAGCTTCATGGAGCGTTGCAAGCAATAGTCCAGTCGCAATGCCAACGCTTTCAGTAACATAGTAATTCTGGCGTTTCTCGCCGGGATAGAGCCCACCACGCCGCTGTCCGAAGATGACGATGAGCCAAGGGGCGTGCTCAAGATAGGGCTTGTCAGCGTCAGTCCCGAGTGGTTCAAGCGCTGCAATCCATTCCGCACTCGCCTTGCCGGCATAAAAGGCCTTCTCTTCCTCTTCGGCGGCCAGTCTAACCTTGTGTTTCATGTCGGCTGTTCCGATCACGGCAAAATGCCAAGGCTGGTGGTTTGCGCCGCTCGGTGCGGTGCCGGCCGCGCGGATTGCAATTTCGATGATTTCGCGAGGTACGGGTTGATTGCTGATCTGGCGGCAGGTTCGTCGCGTACTGACCGATTGATAGAATGCCGTCGCGCGCGCGATACGTTCTTCGTCGTTCATTGCCGGATACGGCAGCCATCGAGATGTCCTGTATGCTGTCATGGCAATTCTTTCGGATCGTTGAATTTCCTGAATAGATTGCACGCGAATGGATACAAGCATTGTGACCGCGCCGAACCGCCATTCCAAACAAATCTGATTACTGCCTGCGCACCAACAGGGATTGCGCTACTGTATTATATAGAT
>JANLST010000485.1:0-24670 GCA_031362505.1 Sphingomonadales bacterium | reverse complement strand
CCCGAGCCGCATGTGCTGGAGGTCCAGGTCACCCACCCGGCGCCCGCCTATGGGGCCGAATATGATCGCATCTTCCAGTGCCCAGTAACCTTCTCCAGCGGCTGGAACGCCATGCGGTTCGATCCGCGAATTGCCACTTGGCCAGTCGCGCTGCAGCCGCGCTATGTTTTCGGCGTCCTCACCCAGCGGGCCGACGGCCTGCTGCAGGAGCTTGAGGACCAGAAGACCGTCCGCGGCCGGGTTGAGGCTGCGCTGCTGCCGCTGCTGCATACGGGCGAGGTAAGCGCGGACGGCGTTGCCCGGGGGCTGGGCTTCAGCCGCCAGACCCTGTTCCGCAAGCTGAAGTCTGAGGATGCCAGCTATAAACAGTTGCTCGACGCCCTACGCCACCGCATGGCGCTGCGCTACCTCACCGGCGCCAGGGTCTCTGTCAACGAAACCGCTTATCTCGTCGGCTTTTCCGAACCTGCTGCCTTTTCCCGCGCCTTCAAACGCTGGACCGGGAAAAGCCCGCGCGAGGTCCAGCCGGCGAGGGCGGCAGGATGAGCGGCCGATTCCGACAAGTTTGCGGTCGTTCGGTCGCCTTGGCTTGCTGCCTGAAAGCAGTCATACAGCTAAATCGGCGGGATAATTAACTGGGACGATTACGCCAACATCGTTTGCATCGCGCGGGAACAAGATCGATGAGCCGGGGCCTCACCATTATTTCGGCCATTGGTACCACACTCGGCGTGTCAGCAGGCTTGAGCTGATTTCAGGCGAGGTTGATTTCGCCCTCATTGGCGAGGAGCTTAAGCATTACCGCTGCACCACATTGCTGTGATCTCGCGCGCGGATTAAACCGGCCATCTGCAACGAATTTTCCGCGCTCATAATGCGTCGAAAAGCTCCACAGATAGGGGGTTGCCCGCCCCATGCGGCGATAACCGAAGCCATTGAATGCCTCCAGGCGATAGAGCAGGTGAGGCAGGCTCCAGTCGCCGGTTCCGGCAAATCCCATGAGCCTCAGTGCATCAACTGTGCTGGATTCCCAATCGCTCGGCGGCAGCCATACGCGCGGCCGTCCCTCCGGGACATGCCTTGTGCGGTACTTCAAGGGAAAGTCGCCGTTATGAAAATGCGCGCGGAAATTGAAACTTGCTTCCAGTCCATGGATCGCGGCGATGAAATACCAGGGCACCCCCGCTCGGTCTCCTGCCGCGACGTAACGGGCCTGAGACTGGCGCATCATGGCTAGGTGCCAGTCCACCGACAGCTTATGCTCTGACCGTAGCTTTGCAGATGCAAACATCGCAATATATTCGTCAGACATTTCTGCGAAGCTTCGCGTGTTCTTGATCGTTGTTGGCGCTTCACTTTCAGGGAGAACTGGCTCAACGGGCGACGGCTCAACATTTGCAGCGGGCAAATCGACCGAAGGAGCTTGGGTTTCGGCTGCACTTGCCTCTTCAGGTGGCGCGTCTACAGGAGAAGCACTGCAGGGCTGAAACTCAATCTGCGAGACTCGGAACGTCGCTGGCCGATCAAATCTCCACTCTGGCATGAATGGGATGCTTTGCCTCCCCGTTACCGGTTGATCGCCGAATCGTTCCGGAGCTACGTGCTGCGTATGGTGCAGCTGGGCGAGCAGCGAGCCGGCTCTATCGGCGAAGCGAAGGTCCCGAAATTCGGAACGATCGATCAGCGCAACCAAGCGCGGCAGGGCGGCTTCGTATAGTTCGTTCGGGTCAGTGGGGATAGGCGTCTTCACGAAAGAAAGCGGAGATTGGGGCAGCTTGAGTGCCTTAGCTTCCCGCTCGATCGAAAGCAGCGCGCGGACAAAATTTGTTGCCTCGAAGATCTCTTCCGGCAACACCCCCCCAGCTTGCGACCAAGCTTTCCGTCTAGCAAGTTTTGCAGCTGCTCGGGCATCTTCTGACCATACGCCAAACGAGGGATGGCGAGCGCGGCAAATGAAGCTCCCGCCATGCCTATCAGTTGACGTCTGGACCCAAGAAAGCTCATCGACTCGCCTCCTTTGTCGATGACTACCACCGCCTGACGCGTGGTCAAACCGCTAGCCCGTATTATTCAGTGCGCCCCGACGGCGCGTAACACCCGTGGAGGAGGGTTCCTGCGCAATCCGACGTCAGCTTGGCATCTATTTAGCTCAAAAGCGGACGTCTTGACCCCACAACATTCGAGACATTGCCGCCACCAAGTCAGGGTTCCGAAAGCAGCCGCGAGCCAGGCACATAAGCTAGCTGAACAGATGACGGCTTTTGGGAAGTCCGCGTGACAACGCTAATGTCGGCTATGTTGTCGGATGCTGCTGTTGACTTCGAATGAGCGCGAACGGCAGCTTTTCCGCTTTCCTCCCTAAAACCTGACATTCCGGAATCCACCCCTTTCAGTCATTCCCGCACGTCAAAACAATCTGTTCAACGCCTTGTCCAGCATCACCAACTGCCAGATCAGGCGGCCATTGTCCGCAATGCCCGACTTGTGATCGCGCACCGCCTTTTCCAACCGTTCCTGTCGAAACCATCCCGTATCGAGCAAGCGGGATTTGGTCACCAGCGTTTCGGCCTGCCCTGCCAATGCGCCTCGGAACCAGGCCGAGATCGGTGTTACGAACCCCATTTTGGGCCGATAGAGGATGTCCTTCGGCAGATGCCCCTCCATCGCCTTTTTCATCAGCCATTTGCCCTCACCGCCCCTGATGCGCATCGATGCGGGGAGGGTTGCTGCGAATTCGACAAGGCGGTGATCGAGCAACGGCTCGCGTACCTCAAGGCTGACGGCCATGCTGGTGCGATCAACTTTGGTCAGGATATCGCCGGGAAGCCAGATCTTGATATCCGCATATTGCGCCCGGTCGAGCGCTTCGCGCGCCGGGGCATTGCGCATCGCCTCGACATAGCGATCTTCGGCGCGATGGCCCTGCAGGCCTTGCCGGAATGAACCGCCATAATATCCCGCTCGCACCTCTTGGGGGATGACGCCGACAGATCGGGCATAGGCCTCGTCTCCATCGCGCGCGAGCGACTGAAAAGTGGATTTGGCGCGAAACATGCGCGGTGCCCAGTCTGCCTTTGGATAGTTGCGCCCGAGAAAACCAAATGCGGATTGCCGCAGACCCGCCGGAATCAATGACCGGATTCGCTCCTCCGCAAGCTGGAACTTGTACCGACGGTATCCGGCAAAGGCTTCATCGGCGCCATCGCCAGACAAGGCGACCGTCACCGTCTCGCGCGCCAACTGACAGACCCGCCACGTCGGCAAGGCAGACGCATCGGCAAAGGGTTCGTCAAAGGCCTGAGCCAAGACGTTGATGGCTGAGAAGTCATCCGGGGCAACGATGCGACTGCGATGATCGGTCGCAAAACGCTTGGCGACGATATCGGCATAGCGCGTCTCATCCAACGCGCTTTCCTCGAAACCAATCGAGCAGGTCTGTACCGCATCCTTGCTTCGTTCGGCCATCAACGCGACGACAGCCGAACTGTCTACGCCGCCAGAAAGGAACGCGCCGAGTGGCACATCGGCAACCATTCGTGACGCCACAGCGTTGCGCAGATGAAAGCGCATCTCTTCCTCGAGATCTCTGGTCGAGCCTTTCGCGCGGCGTGAAAAATCGAGATCCCACCACGTCGTCGGCAATGGTAGCGGCTTGCTACGCACGAGCTTCAGATAGGTGCCGCCCGGCAGTTTCCGCACACCTGCAACAATACAGGCATCATCCGGCACATAGCCCAAGGCAAAATAGTCCTCGATCGCCGTCAAATCCGGTTCACGACGCACCGCGGGGTTGGCCAGCAAGCCCTTAAGCTCTGACGCAAAAGCGATGCTGCCATCGGCAAGCGCAACATAATGGAGTGGCTTCACCCCGAAACGGTCACGCGCGAGGAAAAGGCACTGTTCGCGCGCATCGAATATGGCGAATGCAAACATGCCATTGAGACGCGACAGGACGCCAGAACCCCATTGACGATAGCCATTGAGGATGACTTCGGTGTCCCCCGCAGTCTGGAAATGATGGCCCAGTTTTTGAAGCTCTGTCCTGATTTCCTGATAATTGTAGATCTCGCCATTATACGTGATCGTCTGCAATCCATCTGCGGTGGCCATCGGCTGCGGGCTGCCTGCGACGTCGATGATCGATAGCCGGCGATGCCCAAGCCCAACGCCCGGTGCCGTCCAGACACCCTCCCCATCCGGCCCGCGATGCGCCTGTGCGTCGATCATGAGCTTTACCCGTGCCGGATTGACCGGCTTTGGTGTTTCAAGGTGAAAAAGGCCGGCAATGCCACACATGATATTATTGACCCTCTGCCGTCTTCAAAACATCGTCAGCGAGCACATCCACGCGCCCGAGATCGCGAAGAAACGAATCGATTGTCATGCGAGAGCGCCCGTTGCGCGCGGTCTCGGTGGAAACGAGCACTGCAACTGCCGCCTGGCTTCGCCCAAGAAGCTTTGACTGGAGCGTGGCAAGTTTGACGATAGTCGGATTACCGGTCGTCAGGCCACCGATGAAGTAGAAACTCAGCACTTCTCGTTCCACTCCGGGCGCAAAAATCCTGACTGCGCTGCCATGATCGGGGGCCATGGTGTCATTCGCCCATGACCAGCGGGATTGAGGATCGAACGCGCCTTGCGCATAACCCACGACTTCCTTGCCCTCGGCTTGCCAGCCATAGACAGCAATGGAAAGATCGACGCGATCCCCTTTTGCGTTCTGATACTGGCCAAACTCATAGCGGTCGGCACCATCGAATCGGGGTCGCCATGCAACCCTTTGAGTAATTTGAACCTGCTTCCAATTGGCGATTTCTGGCAAGGTAATCGCGTGAGAAATATCCACCCTGCCCATAGAGGCGGTCGCCGCCTGCCACCCGACAGGAACCAGAGCCACCGCGACAGACGCGACCGCGATCGGCCAACCCGCATGTTTGGTTGAACCAACTCGGGATTTCGCCCATCCTTCAAGCCAAGGATCGTTGACACCACGATCAAAGAACCGCCAGCCAATGGCCATGACAATGAGTAGTATGACCGCGAAGAACACCCAGCCGAAGATGATGTGATCGAAACTCTCGGCAAAACCGTTATTGCCGGTCACATAGGAAATATGGATCGTGGCATAGGCGCGAACGCCATTGGCCAGAATGGGGACGATAAAGGCCATAAGCATGAACGCTGCCCTGCGCGGCCAGCTTTTGAAACAGACATTTGCCGCCAGAGTTGCATATGCCATCATCGCAACAAGGAACTTCACGCCGGAGCACGCCTCTGCAACCTCGAATGCGCCGGTCGGGATTGAAATGAAAACCCCCTCGATATGGGCAGGAATTCCAGCCCAACCGAGAAAGACCATGCACAGTTTTGCCGTAACTGTCTGCAACATGGGGATCAGTTCATCGCCGAACGGGATCAGGAAAACCAGATAGAAGAGCGGAAACAGGAGCCCGCGCGTTACCTGCAATCCTAAAAGCGTCAAAACACTCGACTGGATCATGAGGATGAGCGCGGCGTGTCGAAACAGGGCTACGCCTGCAACCTGCCCCACCATCCAGAGGATCGCTCCAGCAAACACAATAGCCAGGCCCGGCGCATAGCTGCTTGGGACAAGCGCCATGACCTCGTCACGTCGTTGCCAGATCAACCAGCCAACAAGCGGCAGGATAAAAAGGCAATGCGTATAGGTCGAAACATTCCACCAGATGGCTGCCATCCCGGCTGCATCTCGCGCGAAGATGAGCAGCAACGCGACGATCACGAGCGTCAGACGCGTGATAGAGCGCTGCCAAACCGGATCGCGGAACAGCAACATCAATCCAGCCCGAGAATAGCTGGCAAGCCCGCCATCCGGGCGTTCCAGCCATAACGCGCTTCAACCCTCTCGCGTGCTCTTTTCCCCAACATCAATGCCTTTGCCGGATTCGAAAGAATATCAAGGACCGCACGCGCCTCAGATCTGGAATCCTTCGCGATAATGAAAGCATGACCTGATTTGGCGTCGATCCCCTCGGCTGCAGCGGTCGAGGCGACGATAGGCTTGGCCATCGCCATCGCTTCTAGGATCTTGTTCTGGACTCCGCGTGCCAGGCGGAGCGGCGCGACGACCACATCAGCTGCAGCCAGCCAGTCTCGTGTGTCGGGCACTTCACCAACTACGAGTACTCCGGGAAGCACCGACAGCGTCTTGACCTCGGCCGCAGGCGATCTCCCTACGATCGCAAAGACCGCATTGGGATGAACCGCGCGGATGATTGGCAGGGCTTCTCGCGCAAAGACACCAACGGCCTCGACATTCGGAAGATAGTCCATTTGCCCTGTAAAAACGAGCAAGGGTGTCCCCCCCGGATCGACTGTTGGGTGGGTGTGATTTGGCCCAAACCGTTCCAGATCAACCCCGTTTTCCAGGACCCCGATCCGGTCCGATCCAATGCCTGACATTGTCCGGAACAGTCCGGCCTCTTCTTCGCTGACAAACAGGCTCCGATCAGCCCGATTGGCGACGCTCTTTTCGAAGGCGAACAGTCGATGACCCTCCACCCGATTGGCAAACCGTGAAAGCCCCTTGCGACCATCGGCAAATGCAGTGAATTTGGCCGAGTCCATATCGACAAAATCCATTACAAACCTTCGCCCTTCGCGCTTGATCGGAACGAACTGCGCCATTTGCCCTGAAAAGGCATAGATCGTGCTGATCGGACGGGTGTCCAACAGTTGCTTGACCCTATGCTGAAGCGCCCTGCTGGCGAAGGCGCACACAGAAGCCGGCTGGCCTGTCGCAAGCGCCTTGATCACGGCTTGTGCGCGAGTGAAGGATGGAGGCTCGATATGGACACTCGCAGCAATTGCGCCGATCTCGTCGCGACCTATTGCGGGATCGTCGTCTCGATCTGCCAGTCCCAAAACATGGGTTGGCGCGAGTTTGGCGATCGCGTTCAGAATGTTCCAGCTACGTATCTTGTCACCCCGATCGGGCGGAAAAGGAGCGCGGTGGGCAAGGAACAGGACTTCACCAGTCATCCCAGCCCCCGACTGATCAACGGGCCGACCCTGTTTGCAAGCCAAAGTGGCAAGCGCTGCCAAACCGCAACCTGTAAGCGGAATTTCGGACTCATTGGATTGATGTCCCGCAGATCACTGCCGTCGACCGAAGTTTTTGAATAGGATATCGGCTCGCCATTGAACCCCCAATGCTGCTTGTAGGCGGACGGGCCTGTTCCAGCTTTGGAGCGCCCGAAGTCGAAATGGGTGCAGTTTTTTTTTGCTCGTGCATGACACATCAGCGCAAAATACATCAGGTCGTTGGCTCTCCATGCGCGTGCCTCGCGCGTGCCGCCGCCCCAATAGGGCATGACGGTGCCGCGCCAATAGAGGCTGAGAACCGAGGCAATCGCCCTGCCCTCGCGCCGCACGGTCAGGATATCGGCGCCATCGCCAAATTCATCGAGGACAGATTCGAAGAGCGCCCGCGGGAACACCGGCGTGCCGAGGTTTCGAACGCTTTCAGCATAGACCGCATAATGCTCGGCACGTTCGCTCGCTCCTGTCACGATTTCAAGATTGGAGCCAAGCGCGCGTCGGACTTCGGCGCGCTGCTTTCGCGGTATTGCAAGCAATTCCGCATCATCATCCCCAGCCAGGTCGCGCGCAAATCCAAGGTAAGTGGTATGATCCACGTGCCAGTCAGTACCGGGGGGCGCCCCACCACGAAGCTCAAGTGTCGGGCATTTGAGATGAGTGGCCAGCTCCATGGCCCGCTCGACGAGTCGATTTGCGACGAGCGGATCTTTGGCAAGCACGCCGCCATTCACCGCAAAGCCCGACGAAACCAAGGCGCGCCCGAAAAATGCCGAATGGACTTCGGTGAGCGGCAGGACCCCAATAATCGTTCCATTCCCGTCTTCAGCCGCAAGATAGTGACTGCGCTGGCCGCAACCGCGTTCAACAGCACGGCTCCAGCCAGTAAGATGAAAGGGCGTTCCGTCGGGCATTCGGCCGACGAAATCGTCGACGCGCTGCGCTGCGACACAATCATTCAGATCGGCGCGTTTGATAGTGACAGTCATCCCAGACCCTTGCGCGCTTCAGCAGCGACAGCATCGACCCGGCCCCATTCGAAATCGCCCAACAATCTCTTCAGTTTTGCCGCCATGACTGAAAGGTTTGAATAATGGCGTACCTTCGATTTTAAGGGCGCGTTTTTAACCCGTGGTTGGCCAGGATCAATTTCCCAAGGATGAAAGTAGATGATGGCGGGCTCGCCCTGACCGTTGACCTGTCGAATGGCCCAGCGCGAAAAGCTATAGGGAAGCAAGCGGAAAAACCCACCCCCGCCCGCAGCGAGGGTACGACCGGCAAACCTTGCCGTCGTGACGGGCAGCTCGATCAGGTCGCTCCCATTGACCGGCTTGAATGCGAAACGGGGGGCATCGGGCCAGCCATAATGATCATGCACGACAGGTGCGACGCTTGACGAATAATCATAGCCGGCGCGCGCCAGTTCCGCATGTGCCCATGGGGTGCGCTGGTCGATCGAGAAGCTTGGAGCGCGGTATCCGGTCACCGAAACACCGCCAATATCTTCCAGAGTCGTGCGTGCCCGGGCAATATCGGCAGAAAATTCCTCCGGTGTCATGGTAAACACCCGATCATGTGCGCAACCATGGCTGGCAAGCTCGTGCCCTGCATCCACAATCCTGCGGATAAGCGCCGGGTGCCGTTCTGCGACCCAGGCGAGCGTAAAGAAAGTGCCCTTGACCCCTGCCTCTTCAAAAAGCGACAGCACGGCGTCGGTATTGGCCTCCACGCGACGGTCAAGCCCATCCCAGTCGCAACGGTCAATCACCGTCTCGAAGGCGCCGACCTGGAACCAGTCTTCAATATCGACCGAGAGCGCGTTACGCACCATGTGCGCCCCCTATCAGTTTCAGGCGATGGGAGCGCGGCGAATCTCGCCTTGTTGATTCCGCGCTTCATCAGCCTCGACCCAGTCCACCAACAGACCCAGGACGCGTCGCAAAGCAGCACCTTGCTCTTCGATCTGAGCCTCAAGCATAACAACACGCGCCGCAAGATCGAGCGACTGCGGATCATGGGCAAAATCCCGGCCACTCTCGACCAATTTCAGCGCCCCTTGGTTGACATTCCCGGCAACTGCCTCGTCATTACCCAAATCGGCAATTACTCTGTCGACCAACGCGCGATCGATTATTGTCGATTCTTCGAGGGATGCCATTAGCAACACGCGCGTCATCAGATTATTGACTTTTCGGGGGATGCCACCGGAATACAAATGTATGGCAACAAAGGCGCTCTCGTCGAACGAAGGCGTTCCTGCCCAGCCAACAAGACCCATGCGATGCATGATATAGGGACCTATTTCGTCCTGCGTCATTGCTGTAAGATGATGCGTCGCAATGACACGTTGACGCAATTGTTCGAGTTGCTCTGAACTGTTCAGGCGATCGCGGAACTCTGGTTGTCCGAGAAGGAAGATCTGGAGCATCGATTGGCCGCCGGTCTGAAAATTGGACAGCATCCTGAGCTCTTCAAGACTGGAAACAGGCAGGTTTTGGGCCTCGTCAACCACCACCAGCGTCCGCTGCCCGGCCCGTGCGCGTTCTGCGATGAAGCTCTCCACACGTGACAACAACTGCGCCTTGTCGAGACCGTCAACCGGCAAGCCCAGCGCAACCGAGACCATACGCAGCAGATCGTCCCCCTCGATTTGTGTCGAGACGATCTTGACCGCATTGACCCGGTTCCTGTCGATCGTTTCCATCAAATGGCCAACGAGCGTTGTCTTGCCTGCGCCGATCTCGCCGGTCACGACGATGAATCCTTCCCCTTGCGCCAGACCATAGCCCAGATAAGCCATCGCTTTACGGTGAGTAGCGCTTTCGAAATAGAAACGCGGATCGGGCGTCAATTGAAAGGGACGTCCTGTCAGGCCAAAATGATCACTATACATGCGTGCCTCCGTCAAAGCCTGCCCCTCTCAAAAGCCATATCGCATGCCGAGCAAGGCAGAGGCGTTGAGATCACCCTCCTGCCCTTCGACCTTGTTCGAATACAGGCCGATCGCAGCAAGGCCGCTCAATCGTTTTCCAAACGTCCTTCGGTATGAACCGGTCAACCCGGTGCTGAGTACGGTCGGTGCATTCAATATGCCAGAATCATAGAGGCTGGCAAAGATCTGCGCATCGACCTGTGATTTCTGGTCGATTTGATAGGCAACCTGCCCCTGTCCAAACCAGCTCTCGTCGCGGATGCCGTTGAGATTGAATGTGGCTCCGGCGATGATCGGCGTTTCATATTTTCGCTGCGCATAGCCAAGTCCCACGCCCATGGACCAGGGCCCGCGCTGCCGAGACATGACTGCAGTTACGCCGCGCGTGCGATAGACCGAACTGTTGATCGACTGAAACGCCGGGTTGAGGCAACCGCCGGCGCTTCCTCCGCTGCCAAAAACGCATCCGCCGAACTGGGGTGCAAGCGGATTGCTGACGGTCGCAAAATTGGTCGGAAGCAGCGCAAGATTGTCACTCAGCTGCTGCCCGAACGTCTGGATCTCGTCATAGACAACGACAGCTGCTGCGGTCGCTTGATTCATCTGGTAGGAGAGCGATCCTGTATAGCTCATGCTGCCATATCGTCGTCCTATACGTGCCTCAAGGCTGGTCCGCCGGCTTGGTCGCCAGGCGACACCGACATCCCAATATAGGCCGTCCAGATCATAGGCCAAAAGACGCGGAGAAGCGGGATCAGTGATGAACCGGCCTTTTGCGTTAACCACTGGTGCGCCTGCCAGATTGAGTATTGGCGCCCGCTGGCTGGCTTCGATATCTTCATATCCAACACCACCTACAATCGCGACAGTGGGAGAAACAGGCACGATTGCATCAGCGCGAATGCCCTTCCGGTCAAAGCGCTGATCCAGTTGTCCAGCATCCTCGCGCTCATAGGCTCCAGCAACCGTCCAGCCAAAAGGAAGCTCACCGGGTCCCATTCCAACGCTTGCGGTTAAAAGGTGGCTCACCGAATCGTCATAGTTGTCGAGGCGCGGCTGCCCGGGTGCGAGGACGATATCGTCCGCTTCAACCTTGGTGTAAGCGAGCCGATAGGCCGCATTGACCTCAAGGGGACCCGCTTCCGTCTTGAAGCTGGGCCCGGCATAAACCGAATAGACTTGCGTGACATTATCAACATTGCCGACAAGAAGACCAGGAGCATCGCCCCGCCCATCGACCCGCGCGCGGGTTGCCAAAGCACCTGCTTCGATCGTGAGTGTATTGGGGATGACCTGATAGCCGGCCCGCGCGAGTCCCGAATGCACATCGCCATCTTGAACCTTGTCGTCCCAGCTGATCCGCCTTTCATAGCGGTAGCTGACCTGCGCCTGGCTGCGTCTGTTGGAAACCGAGGCATCGACGCCTGCCGCCACTTGACTGTAAGTGAGGACTTCGTTGCTCCCCTTCAGATCAGCAGAAATGATCTGGCCGACTTCGAGATAAGGCGTGATTTCAGTGCGCGCCTGAACAGGTGGCGCAATCGCCAAGGCTGCAAACAGGCCGACACACACTCCACAGTGGCGTTTCACATTCATTCTCCGTAACCATAATAAGAACCGAATTTTCGGTTCGATCCAGCAAACGTCACGGCGTTAAGCATCAATTGGATGTTGGGGCAGGAATCGATCAGCGTCAGCGCATCCCGCAATTCGCCTTCTGTTGTCTGGTCTGCGCGCACGACCAGCAGGACTTGCCCGACATGGAGGGCGAGGACGGAAGCTGGCGATGCCGCCAATGCCGGAGCGGAATCAAAAAGCACTATCCTGCGAGGATGTCGCGCTGCAAGATTGTCGATCAGGGTCCGGGTACGACTTGATGCCAGCAACTCCGTGTCGTGGTTGCTCTGCCGGCCTGCCGGAAGCACTGAAAGGTTTGGAATGTCCGTCTTGATGACAAGCTGCTCGGCATCGATTGACGGATCGGCGAGTGCATCCATCAAACCCATACCGCCGGGAAGCCCAAGCGTGGAAAGCACTTCAGGTTTGGCAACATCGGCGTCGACCAACAACACTTCGATATCGGTCTCGCTGGCCATCGAGAGCGCCAGGTTTACCGAACAGAAGGTCTTGCCTTCATTTGGCTGTGCCGAGCAGATCAGGATCAACCTGCCGTTATGGACTGGTTCAGCCTTGTGCCCGCCCAGAGCACGAAGGAGCAATTGGCGCTTTACCAGTCTGAACTCCTCGGAAAGAGCGCTCGGTGGCGTACCCGGGATGATGAATCCGCCATCGCGGAGCAACTGACGATCAATCGGGATCGGCGCTTGGAGCGGGATCTGTTGAACAAGCGGCGGCGCCACGGCCTGATCGACACTCGCCACCGGCACAGGCGCCAGCGCATCATCTTTCGGCGGTAAAAAAGAACGGAAATTATACAGGTCTGCTGCCCGTTCAATAAGCGATCCGGAGGCAGGTTTTGGCGTTTGGTTCATCGTCATGAGCCTCAGGCCACCATGCCGCGTTGGACGAATTCGATCACAAGCAACAACACAAACATGCTGACCAATGCCAGCGACCCGCCCATGAAATACTTGAACTTTTGCCGACGGACCGACCGCTGCAGCGGACTCAACACTTCCGAGATCGATCCGACGACAGGAATTCCACTGGCGCGTTCGAGCCGGCCAGCTGTCGCATAGGTTGTCCTGATCTGCCCGACACCAAAAGCCGCACCAGCACCCGCAGCCGCCCCTGCAAATAGCACCAGCACCAGCAAAAGTGGGCGATTGGGGGCCTGTGGCGCACGCGGAGCGGAGGGCGGTTCAATGACTCGAAAACTGATTGAATTGGTGTCAGTCTGCAGCGATCCACGCAGCTTTACTTCCTCGCGATCGGCAAGCAGTTTGTCATATTGCGTCTTCAAGACTTCATAATCCCTGTTGAGCCTTTGCTGTTCTGCCGCAACGCCGGGTTCTTCGACCTGTTTGGACTGATATTGGGCCATCTCAGCCTGGAGTTGGGCCTTCCTCGCACTCAAGGCTCCAACGGCCGCCTGCTTTTCGGCCTGCATGGATCTCAAGGTGACATACATAGGGTTCGGAGATCCGCTGCTCACAATGCGTCCGCCACGCGCCTCCGCCGCGGCTGCCGTTCGTGCACGCGCCAATTGACTGCGCAAGGATGTCATGTCGGGATGGCTCTCGGTCCAGCCGCGGGCCAAACCTTCGGAAATCTGCCCTTCGATTGCTGCAACACGACCAGCACCGGAGCCCCCAAAACCTCCAGGTGTGGCGACAGACTGAGGAACAGAATTCATTTGGCCATTAACGGCAGCAAGCGCACCTTGGGCTGCCATCAGACTGGAGTCGACTTGTCCAAGTTCGGCCCGCGCCGCTTCCATCCTTTGGCTTACAGAACCGATTCCTGGCAGCAGACCGATGTATTTCGCCTCAAAAGCTGCGCGCTTGGCCTCGGCGTCTTGAAGCTGGATCTCGCGTTGCGAAAGTTGCGAATCCAGAAAACGCAAAGTTTGGGTTGTTTCCGTCCGGCTTCCTGAAAGATTGCCCTCGACGAATAGGTCGAGCAATTTCTGCACGACATCTTTTGCAAGCTTTGCATTCTGGCCGTTGGAAAACCCGCCATAGCCCGCAGTAGCGCTGATCTGGAACAGATTGTCCTGTTTAGCCACGATCTCGATATTTTTGCGCAGGCCGGTAATCTGGCTGGCAATCTCGGCGGGCGTGGTGCCTGATGCAACAAGATCAGTGCTGCGTACAACCTTTTCAAGGTTTTCCGCCGACATCAGGGTTTGCGTAATCCCATCGATATCGTTCTTGCGCTCGGCCGGTGTGATGCCAAGCTTGTCCGGCAGCAACGATTGGGTCTGGACGAAGACGCTGGCCTTCGACTCATACTTGTTCGGGATTGTACTGATCGCAAGCCAGCCAGCCAGGCACACGCCCCAGGCAACGCCCAGTGCAAGCCAACGGCGCAGCCAAATCCCGTGGAGGGCGATCCTGATCTCTTCGTAGATGCTGTTCATTCGCGCGGGCGATCAGAACATTGATTCAGGGATGATGATCACATCCCCTGGCTCAAGCCGCACATTAGCCTTTGAATCGCCCCGCTTGAGCAAGTCACCAAGCCGCACCGAATAGGTACGTTGCTTGCCGGTGCTACGATCCTGACGGATCAGCCGCGCCTTGTTCGCTGCCGCGTATTCAGAAAGGCCACCCACGGCAATCATTGCGTCCAGCAAGGTCATGTTTGCGCGATAGGGGATCGAGGCCGGCTTTTCGGTCGCACCCACGATGCGAATCTGCTGCGAAAAGGTCCCGGAAAAATTATCCACGATCACCGAAACCAGCGGATCGTTGATGAATTCGGAAAGCTGCATCTTGATATCCTGCGCCAACATGGTCGGCGTCTTTCCAACGGCGGGCATGTCCTCAATCAAAGGCGTGGTGACGCGACCATCAGGACGAACCTGGACTTTCGCGCCCAATTCCGGGTTGCGCCAGACAAAGATCGTCAGCTGGTCAAGCGGCCCGATAATATATTCCTCGCCCGGTCCTTCCTGGCCTGCGACGAACGAAGCCGAGGGCAGTTGCGGCCCTGACGTGGTCGAAGCGCAGCCCGATAGGATCAACGACGAAAGGCTAATGCCCAGCAGTATCCGAGACGAACGAACAAAACGCATGAGAACCCACCCTCGGACCTGAACAGACGCGTCTTTGCTTTTTCCCGATGAACCGGGGCAAAACAGTGACAATAATCGACGTCTTTATGGCTCGAATAGGTGAATATTGTGTTAGGGGTGTTGATCTGACGTCATCGACTAACAAGGATTTCTCGCGCCGGAGGATGGCCGAGAAAATTTCCGGGGCTGGCCGAAAATCCATAGGCCCCGGCCATGAAGACTGCGACGAGATCTCCAACATCAGCGCGCGGCAGGTTGATTTGATCAGCCAAGCGGTCAAGCGGCGTACAAAGGCAGCCAACAACACTCGCGACTTCGGAGGGGGCGGCGTCAAAGCGCGAAGCGACCGCGACCGGGTAGTTTCGCCGCACAACTGTGCCGAAATTGCCCGATGCCGCGAGCTGGTGGTGCAAGCCCCCGTCTGTCACCAGAAAGACTTCGCCGCGACTGATTTTACGATCGACGATGCGCGTCACATAGACCCCGGCCTCGCCAACGAGGTAGCGCCCCAGCTCAATCGCAAAAGATGTTTTTGATAAACTTTCCATACGCTTATCTAGGCTTTCTCTCAGCCTCTCGCTGACCAGTTGAATATCAACCGGCGCCTCCTCTGGGAAATAAGGAATACCAAATCCACCGCCCAAATTGACAAGCGGGGGGCATTTTCCAACGTTTTCGGCCAACCGCCCCGCGAGTTCAATGGTGTGCCGCTGCGCGTCTGCAATTGCCGTTGCGCTGAGCGCCTGGGAGCCAGCAAAAATGTGAAACCCACGCCATTCCGCGTCGGCAGAAAGGATCAGTCGAACAAGATTGGCCGCACGATCAGCATCCACACCAAATGGCTTTGCTCCCCCGCCCATACGCATTCCCGACCCTTTGAGATCAAAGTCCGGATTGACTCGCACCGCCAATTTCGGCGCTATTCCAAGTTGCCCGGCAATTGACAGTGCGCGAACGGCTTCTCCTTCCGACTCGAGGTTGAGGGTGATGCCAGCCGAAATTGCCGCCTTCAGTTCGCGGTCCCGTTTACCCGGACCAGCAAACGAGATGTGTTGGGCGCCCGCAGCCAATGCAGTCCGCAGTTCACCTTCAGAGGCAATATCGAGACCATCGACCAACGGTGCGATTGCCGCAACGAGTTCCAGCATCGGATTGGCCTTGATAGCATAATGCACGGCGACCGCAGGCGGCAGCGCCTCTTTCAATGACGCAATTTTCGCCCGTATCAGGCTCAAATCATAAACAAACAGGGGCGTGTCGCCTGCACGCGCTACGAGGGTTTCGACATCTTCACCGCCGATCGAGAGGCGCCCGCTTTTGCTCGTCGAAAAGCCAGGCGGAATGGATCCCATCGGCTTCATGCCAACATCTCCGCCCTGATCGCGGCACGATCCAGTTTGCCATTGGCGTTGTGGGGGAGTTCCCGGCGCCACATGAACTGTCTTGGCAACATGAACGCAGGAAGTTGCGCTCTAAAATATGCCAATAGCTGCTCCTCTCCCTCCGGGGTTCCTTTGACGACCAGAATGATTGACTGGCCCAAACGTTCGTCCCTCACACCAACCGCCACAGCTTCCGAGGTTGCACCGCTTGCGATAGCCGCCGCTTCAATTTCGCTCGGGCTGATACGATTTCCCGAAACCTTGATCATTTCGTCATCGCGCCCCAAAAAGTAATGAAATCCGTCACGATCGCGATGGACCGTATCGCCCGACCATACTGCCAATCCGCCATAAACTGAACCAGCCGGAGCCGGCCGGAATCGCTCGGCTGTCCGTTTCGAATCATCCCAATAGCCCTTGGCCACCAAGGGCCCGGCATGGACGAGTTCACCCGGTTCGCCATCATTTGCAATACTGCCATCGGGCCGCACGACCATGATTTCAGCAAATGGAATGGCTTTCCCCATTGAATCAGGATGGGAGTCGACAAGCGATGGATCAAGATAGGTCGAACGAAACGCTTCCGTCAGGCCATACATCGGATAAATATCTGCATTTACAAAGCACTGCCTGAGACTATTTACAATAGATGGCGAAAGCGCGCCGCCCGAGTTTGTCAGCCGTTTCAAGCGAGACGCCACCGATTCCGGCCACTTGGCCTCGAGCAATTGCAGCCAGAGCGAGGGTACCCCTGCCAATGTCGTAATGTCATGCCGCTCGACCTCTCGGATGACATCGCGGGCCGTCAGGTAATCAACCGGAACGGCGCATCCGCCTGCCGCCCAGGTCGAGAGCAACTGATTTTGCCCATAGTCGAAACTCAGCGGCAAGGCGCACAGCGTGCGATCACCAGGTGTCAGCTTGAGGTAGTGCGCCACGCTGATGGCTCCGAGCCAGAGGTTCGCATGGCTGAGCATGACCCCCTTGGGCTGGCCGGTTGAACCCGACGTATACAAGATCGCCGCGAGATTGTCCGGGTCATGGGCGGACAGAGGCAACGGCGACAGCGATTCGTCCGCTATGTCAATCTCGTCGTCCAGCCAGATCATGCAGTCTGCTGGCCTGTCACCCGTTTCAAGCGTATCGACCCTTCCGTTCGTTGAAATCAGCACGCGTGCGCCGCTATCTTGCAGGATATAGGCGCTCTGCGCGCGTCTTAGGGAAGGATTGACCGGCACATGGATAAGGCCGGCGCGCGCCGCTGCAAGCGGCAACAGGCAGGCATTTCGCGTTTTGGGAAGCCATGAGGCCACACGTTCACCTTGGCTCAATCCCGAGCGGCAAAGCGCTGCGGCCATCTGTCCTACAGCGTCATCCAAAGCCCGATAAGAAAGGACCCCGTCACGACTTGTAAAGGCCGGACTGTTAGACGTGCCAAAGGTCGTCAAATGATCTAGTGGCCGGGGTATGGGGCTTGGGGCCGTCAATTCTGGTCCTTTTGTGCGGAAAACAGGGTTTGCCTAGCATGTTGTGGGTTAAGGGAGAATTGCTGACGGATATTGATGCCTCGGGCATTGATCCGACCAGGCAATTGAACCGTCGAGCGCAGGCGCACCTCTTCGACCGTCGCGACTGGTTCAAAAGGGTCTGGCGTTTTGGCGGCGGGTCTCCTCTGATTGCCAGAGCCGCTTCCGAAGGCGCCCTGGCGTGGCTGTTTCTTCGTCGCGACAACCGCAACAAAGCCGTTGCGCTTGCCAATTGGTACAGCTTCGCCTTTCGCCCGGTCTTTGCGGGAAACCCCGATGCGATCCGGCAAGCGGCCATGATTGTGGCTATCGCGAAAAGGCTCAGAAGCGCAAGGCCATCGATAGCAACGATTGAACTCTCTCCTGTCCCAACCGGCGATGGAATGGCAGATCTGATTGAAAAAGCATTCCGTCGTGCCGGCTGGATAGTTTCGCTCCGCGAATGTTCAACAAGTTGGACGGCGAACGTGGCGGGATTGTCATTCGAGGATTATTGGGCGGCTCGCCCTGGCCAGTTGCGGAGCACATTGAAACGCAAATTGGGCAAAGCTGAATTCGAAACACAGATCCTGACCGAATTCAACGAAGATGCCTGGGCGGTCTATGAAGAAATCTATGCCGAAAGCTGGAAACCCGCCGAAGGACTGCCGGAATTCTTGAAGGACATGGCCATCGCGGAAGCAAGAGCGGGCTGCTTGCGGCTCGGCATTTGCCGGATTGACGGAGTAGCCGTCGCTGCACAATTATGGACCGTAGAAAGCGGCGTTGCCCTCATTCACAAGCTCGCCCACCGCGAAAGCGCGACCGAATTGTCGCCCGGCACGGTCCTGAGTGCAGCCATGTTCCGTCATGTTATTGACGAGGATCACGTAAACATGATCGATTTTGGTACCGGAAATGATCAATACAAAGCGGACTGGATGGATGAAAGCACGACGCTGATGCAGCTTTCGGCCTATAATCCCGGTACCGCATCGGGGCTGGCAGGCGCTGCCAAAGCGAGGCTTTCCCGGCTTGTCCGACGCCGGTCGGGCGGCTAATCGCTTCGCTCATGACCCGCACGCCCGAGATGATTGAAGATCGCGTCCGTTCGGTATTGAGCGATGTTCTTGGCATCAGCCGCGAACGGGCCGCGACCTTTACTAACGACACTGGCCTGTTCGGCTCATTGCCAGAGCTTGATTCAATGGCGGTTGCAAACTTGCTGACCGAGTTGGAAGACCGGCTCGGGATCGTGATCGACGATGATGAAGTCGACGGTGAACTGCTTGAAACCTTCGGCAGTCTTATGGGCTTTGCGATTCGGAAGTCGCAAGGGTGAAACAAGCCGGACCATGGTTACGATTTGGTTTGAATCACGACCTTCAGATACTTGTGATTGAACCTTTATTTGAAGAAGCCAATCGTTGCAGAAGGCTGATCGCCGACGTCATGCGCAGCCTGGATACATTGGGCGTCGGAAGCAGTCTTGCCGACCTTCCGGGCACCGGCGAAAGCCCGGTCGACATCGCCGGTGTTCGACTTGCCGACTGGCGCGCCGCGGCCGAAGACCTTGCCCCGGCATTGGTTGCCTCTTTTCGGGGCGGCGCATTGATTGACGACGTGGCAAGCCTTGGCAATTGGAGATTTGCACCGGAAACCGGCCCAAGGATCGTGCGAGACCTCAAGCGCTCGACCCTGACCAGTGAAGTTCGGACTCTCTATGCCGGACACGCGCTGAGCGAAGAATTTCTGGCCGAACTGGAAACGGCAATGCCGCTCCCTTGCGCCAGTCTTCGTACCGTGAGGCTCGAAACCGATACCGACGAAGCCGATATCAAGTTTCCGGGATCGCCTCTCTGGCGGCGTGCCGAACCCGGCGAGGATTCAGTACTCGCTTCGGCTCTCGCAACAGATTTGGCCGATTGGGCAAGACAATGCGTCAGCTCCTGAGTTTCGAGTGTGAAGGCGATGTCCTCGCGGCAACGCTGGATGAAGCCCCGGGAAGTTCGGGGCTATTGATCGTTTCAGGCGGCAACGAAATAAGGATAGGGGCACATCGCGGCATGGCCACCCTCGCCGCCGAGATCTCTGCAATCGGCCATCCGGTATTCCGTTTCGACCGGCGTGGTATTGGCGACAGTGCTGGCAGAAATCACGAATTTGCATCGAGTGGACCCGACATCATTGCCGCTATTTCAGCGTTCATGGTCGCATGCCCTCACCTGAAGCGGATTGTGGCATTCGGCAATTGCGATGCGGCTTCGGCGTTGGTCCTGCACCCCCTCGACCGGTTGGATGGGCTTGTTCTTGCAAATCCGTGGGTCATTGAGCGGCCTGACGAACTGCCCGCGCCGGCTGCAATCCGGGCTCGATACGCACAGCGGATCCGGGATCCCAAAGCGTGGATTGGGCTTTTTACCGGCGGCACAAGCATGAAAAAGCTCGCCATTGGCCTGTTGCGCATTGCAACGCCAAAGCCGCCTTCCAGCCTCGCATCCTCAGTGGCACAAGGTATCGCGGCCTTTCCAGGCCCTGTTCAGATCCTGCTCGCAACGCGGGACGGAACAGCGCTCGCCTTCGCTGAAGAATGGGAAAAGCCCGATTTTGCAACCGCGCGTGCTAAGCCCAACGTGTCAATCGTGCGCCTTGACAGCGCATCGCACAGCTTCGCAAGCGCGGACGACAAAGCGACCCTCAGGACGACCCTTCTCCGAGCCCTTGCCTAGGCGAGTTGCATCTCGAACTCGGCATGGGCGAGAAATTTCTCCGCATCGAGTGCCGCCATGCACCCCATCCCGGCCGCGGTAACCGCCTGACGGTAGATCTTGTCCGAGACATCGCCCGCCGCGAAAACACCTGGAACGCTCGTCCGCGTGCTCCCGACCTCGACCAGCAAGTAACCGTCCGCATCCATCGGCAGATGACCAACGAATATTTCGGTTGCCGGCTTGTGTCCGATTGCGACGAACGCACCATCCACGTCGATTGATGACGCTTCGCCGGTCGCAGTATCTGTCAATGCCAGCGAAACCAGCCCTATTGGATCGCCCCCTCCGACAAAGCGTTCGACGCCCTTGTTCCAGAGCACCTTTATGTGGGGATGCGCGAACAGACGATCCTGGAGGATTTTTTCGGCGCGCAGTTCCCCGCGCCGGTGGATCAAAGTGACGTCATGACTGTGGTTGGTCATATAGAGCGCCTCTTCGACAGCCGTATTTCCGCCACCGATAACCGCGACTTTTTTGCCACGATAGAAAAACCCGTCGCAGGTCGCGCACGCCGAAACACCTTTGCCCTGCATCGCGGTTTCGCTTTCGAGCCCCAGCCATTTGGCCTGAGCGCCCGTCGCAATGACTAGCGTTTCACAAGTGTAGATCGCGCCACCATCTCCCGTAAGGCGGAATGGCCTTTCAGACAGATCAACGTCGACAATGATGTCATAGACCATCTGCGTCCCGACATGTTCAGCCTGGGCCTGCATCTCTTCAATCAGCCAGGGCCCCTGGATGACGTCGCGAAAACCGGGATAATTCTCGACATCGGTCGTAATCGTCAGCTGTCCACCCGGCTGGATGCCCTGGACGACAATCGGCTTGAGTCCGGCACGCGCGCCGTAAATGGCAGCAGACAGCCCCGCCGGCCCCGAACCGAGGATCAGCATGCGGGTATGGATGGTTTCGGTCATAGATAGGGCATTTCCAAGGCTGGGCCACCGAATCGTGGCTGGGTGGAGATAGGTTTGCGAACGCTTGCCTGCAACCCGAAGCAGTACCCGGGAGGATGTCTTCCGTGCGCCTAGCCGTTCAAGCTGCCACCGGTTCGGCATCGTCCAGACGCGATACGTCCAGATGGAGTGATCCGTCGCGGTTGGTGATCACATCGACGAAGTGGTGGTCCATCAGGATGTCGTCGCGTTGGTAGCTTCGTCCCCCGAAGGATTGACGGGCAAGCAGCGTATCGAGCGCGCCAACCGTAACAACCAACAAGAACGGGCGGTCGCTTTCAAGGGCAGCAAGCACCGGGCTTTCTTCATCCAGCATATGAATCAGCGTCCATGACAGGTTGAGCATCGGATTTTGGGATCGCAGCAATGCCAGTTCGACCAACCCTGCGAACTCTCGGCCGTTGGGAAGAACGGTGCGGGAGAGTATCGACATTTGTGCAGTCGTTGCCGCCAATGGCCGGGCATGCATCGGGGCCAGCCTTACCATCAGAGCGCGCTTGTCCTCATAGTCACCGATCACTGCAATCTTGCTGAAGATCATGCTTTCGCGCGGTCGGGCAAAGCGAGCGAAGACCAGTCCGGTAACGGTGGCCGAGAAAAACAAGCCGATCAGGATTTCGATCGACGCGATGCTGTGACCTAAATGTGATGAAGGGGCCATATTCCCATAGCCAACCGTAGCCAGCGTTTCGACGGAGAAGAAAAACCCGTCAAGAAAGGAGCCCGGCGCGGCATTCGCGATCATCCCGGTCGATGAGGCATAAATCACGCCAAATACCAGGTTGATCGCAATGAATACTGCACCGACAAGCGCAATAAACGCGGGCCAGCCCATCTCCATCGTCCAATAAAACAGATCGTTTTCAAACCCCGGTGCGCCGATCTTGATCGCGCTGGAATTGCCCATTTTCACAATTTGACGACGAGGTTTGCGCGACATGGGTTTGATCGTCCGCCATTGTTCCAGGATCGTCAATCCTGAAATCGGGACGGGGGAGCCTAAGACAACTAATGATCGGAAAGAATGGTAGCGGAGAAGGGACCTGAACCCCCGTTTAATTGACCGGCTTAGGCCGCATCCGGACAGTCCCCTGTGGATGGCTCCCGCGTTGCAAGCGTAAAATAATGAACTGGCGTTTGGTCGGGTGCAGAAGCGGAAAATAATACCAAGACGCTCGCGAACAATCAGGGCAATTGCCCGATTTCGGCAAGCCGCTTCTCAAGGTCGGCCTTCCAGGGAGCATCCTTTGGCGCGCGCGCAAGGAGGCCACGCCAGACATCTCCGGCCTCATCCATTTTGCCCGCTTGAGCTAGGCCCAAGCCCAGAAAGAAGGGTGGGCCAGGATGGTTGGGCGAAATTGCCGCCGCTTTCTCGAATGCGAATTGCGCGGCGGGAGACATCTGCCCGCCGCCCTGGACGACCAGCGCGTTGCCAAGCCCGACCCACACGTCAGGATTCAGCGGTGCCTTATGGGTTGCCTCGACAAGCAGGGAAACCGCCGAACGGGGACGGCCGGCCTGGATCAGCGCATCGGCAAGTCCAAGCCACTGCCCCTCGGCATTCATGCTGCTGGCAAACGTCTTGCGCAGATCGGCGGGAACCTCTCCGGTATCGCCGCTTTCTACGGATTGGACCGGTTGTCCGTCCAAAGTCGGGCTACCCTGCCAGGCATATCCCGCCAGCGCGAGAAACAGTGCAGCGGCAGTGAGTTCAAGCGTGCTGCGATCGAGCCTGCCAAAACGCCACAAGCCAAGCCCGACGGCGATCGCTGAAACGAGGAACAACAGCCAACCCATCAGATCTTCTTCCTGCGGCGAAACCGTCCGCGGGCGAGAATCGCGCCAAAAATGATGAAGATCAACGGCGCCGCCCACAACGCTCCGCCCACACCCATGAGTGGCGGCTTGTACGTCACCCAATTGCCATAGCGTTCGACCAACCAAGTCCGCACGGCCTCCGGTCGTTCCCCTGCGTCGATCCGCTGCCGGATCAGGGCGCGCATATCGCCTGCCATGTCAGCATCGGAATCGGCAATGGATTGGCCCTGGCAGACGAGGCAACGGATTGTTTCCATCAGCGCCTTGGCGGCCTTCTCCTTTGCAGGATCGGAAAGTTGGGCATTGGCAAGTTCAGCTGCGGGCATCATCGAATCTGCACGCGCCTCGTGCGCAGGAACAGCGAGCAGGAGCATCAACGCCAACCGTCTCACTTGGCAGCCTCCAACGCGGACAGGATCTCGGGAATATCCTCTGCGCGGATATCACCGATATGCTGGTGGCGGATGATTCCCTTGCCATCGATCACAAACGTCTCGGGTACACCCGAAGATCCGAGCGAAATCTGGACTTTGCCGACCGTGTCGGAACCGATCTTCTGATATGGATTGCCGTTGCGCTCGAGGAAACGTGCGACATCTTCTGGCCGATCGCGAATGGCAATTGCGTCTATCGCTACACCCATCGATCGCAACCTCATCAGCACAGGCGCTTCGGCGATGCAGGGAATGCACCAACTTGCAAAGACATTGAGAAGCCGGGGCGACCCTCCTGCAAAGCTTGCGCTGGTCAGACCCGGCTGACCATCATGCGCAGGCGCAAGCGCAAATTGTGGAAGCGGCCTGCCAATCATCTTTGATGCAATGATGTGGTCCGACGGCTTGATCAGTCCATACGCCACAACGCCAAAAAAAAGGACAAACAGCGCAAGCGGCAACCACAGAACAGATCGTTTCATGTGATCGCCCTCCCCCTGCCCTTTTCGCGGCGAAACCGTCCAACCAGCGCAAGAAATCCGCCGAGGGCGATCATTGCGCCTCCGAGCCAGATGAAGGTGACAAACGGTTTCCACCACATGCGCAGCTGCCAGCGTCCGGTCGGCTCCTGCTTGCCAAGAACAAGGTACAGCTGCCCATCCAGCACCGTATCTATGGCCGCTTCATTGGTCTCGGTCGGCGGGTTGGAGAACATCCGCGATTGCGGTTTGAGTATCAGCGGTGCTCCGGAACCGCGGCGCGCTTCAAGTGTCGCCTCAAGTGCCGTCCAGTTCGGGCCCGCCACAGGCTCGAGCTTGGAAAATGTCACGCGATAAGGGCCAACTGTATGGCTCTCACCGATATCGGCTGCGACGAGCGTTTCCTTGATGAAGCCCGTTTCGCTCGCCATGCCGGCGAGGCTCACGGCGACACCAAGATGAGCAATCACCATTCCCCACGTAAACAAGGGCGTGCGTCGCAGGTTGCGGCCCCACAGCGGCGCGACGCTTCCGATGGCAATCCCGCCCGCCAGCATCAATCCAAGGAACGGCAGGATGCCAATGTCCGGAGCGGCCAGAACCAGAACCAGCAACGA
>JANLST010000447.1:0-4519 GCA_031362505.1 Sphingomonadales bacterium | reverse complement strand
CGGCGAATGGAGACAATTCAACCATCTTGCCAAATGTTGCCGCAATGTCGGCTGAAAGGGGATCGATCACTCCCAGCTTTAGCGGCGGCGTGCCAAGCGTTGGCATGATCGCGACGTCATAGGTCTGGTGCCACAAGGCCATGTCACGGCCCAGCGCGTGCATAGTGTTGAGCGCCTGCTGGTACTGAACGCCGGTTACCGCCTTTCCGGCTTCGTAGACCGCCAAGGTATAGTCTTCGAGCTTCTTTGGCGACGGCTTGGCACGCGTTTGGGCAATGATGTCATCGATCTGGGTCACAAGGCTGGTTGCATAGAGAGCGAAATAGGATTGGGCAAAACCTTGGAAGCGCTCCGCGTCCATCTGCCAAGCTTTGACTGGATCAACCACATCGATCCGATGCCCAAGGCCTTGGCAAATCTTTCCCGCATGTTCGACCGCCGCAAGGCAATCCGGATGCAGGTCAGTCCCGTCAGCGCGGGTCAGAATTTGTGCGATGCGCAATTTTTTTGGCGCGGTACGTGAAGAAGACAGGTAGGACTTTGGTTGCGGGGGCGCCCAATACGGATCTCCCAATGCCGGGCCAGCTGTCGCATCGAGCATCGCCGCCGTATCGCGAACGCTGCGACTGACGATATGTTCAACCTCAAGCCCGCCCCAACCTTCGCCCAACGCTGGCCCGATCGACGTGCGTGCACGTGTCGGCTTCAGTCCCACCAGTCCGCAGGACGATGCCGGTACCCGGATGGAGCCGCCTCCATCATTGGCGTGAGCCATTGGGACCATGCCGGATGCCACGGCGGCCGCCGATCCACCAGAAGATCCGCCTGTTGAATGGGCCGGATTCCAGGGATTTCTCGCCGGGCCATAGAGCCGCGATTCCGTTGTCGTCATAAGTGCGAATTCGGGAACATTGGTCTTGCCCAGCGGAATCAATCCACCGGCAAGGTAGCGATCTGTCAGTGTCGCATTCCGGCTTCTGGGCGTTGCCGGTTCGAATGCCGAGCCCTGGCGCGTCGGCGCACCTGCAAGATCACCAAGCGAATCCTTCAAAAGGAAAGGGACGCCCCTGAAAGGACCGTCGGGCAGTTTTTTTCGCGCCATCTCGCGCGCACGATCGAACATCGTCCAGATAACTGCGTTGAGCACCGGATTGTGCCGCTCGATCCGCTCGATCGCGGCATCGACCAGCTCAATTGGCTTGACCTCCTTCTGGCGCACCAGCTTGGCCAGCCCGAGCCCGTCATGCTTCGCGTAGTTGAAACCTGCCATGCCGAATCTTCCCCTGTTGATTGAGCACAAGCTAGGCAGGCAGCGTAACGATGGCAACGTGCGAGAAGTGGCCCGACGCCTTGCCTCTTTTCGCCTGTCCCGCCATAGGAGCGGCCATGTCCGATATGTTCAAGATCACCCTTCCTGATGGTTCGGTCCGCGAAGTGGCTGCAGGTTCGACTCCGGCTGACATTGCCGCCGCAATTGGCCCCGGCCTGGCCAAGGCGACACTTGCTGCGCGGGTGAATGGCGATTTGCGCGATGCGGCGCGCCCGTTCGAGGGCGATGCTTCGCTCGCGTTGGTAACCGCAAGAGATGAAGCCGACGCACTCGAACTCGCCCGCCACGACTTCGCCCATGTGCTGGCAGAAGCGGTGCAGAGCCTGTTTCCCGGAACGCAAATCACGTTCGGTCCTTCGACAGACGATGGCTTCTACTATGATTTCGCGCCCGCAGAACGCCCCTTCACCGAGGAAGACCTGCCCGCGATCGAGGCCGAAATGCGCCGCCTCATCTCCGCCGACAAGCCGCTGCGCCGCGAAGTGTGGAGCCGTGCCGACCTGATCGCGCGCTGGGCGAAGAATGGTGAGAGCTTCAAGGCTGAATGGGCCGCTGACCTGCCCGAGGGCGAGGAGCTGACAGTCTATTGGTCGGGTGACAACTGGATGGACATGTGCCGCGGGCCGCATCTGGCCTCGACCGGCAAGCTCGATCCGAATGCGTTCAAGCTGACGCGCGTCTCGGGCGCCTATTGGCGCGGTGACCAGAACAATCCTCAGCTTTCGCGCATCTACGGCACGGGCTGGCTCAATAAGAAGCAGCTCGATGCGCATCTCGTCCGGCTCGAAGAAGCGGCCAAGCGCGACCACCGCAAGATCGGGCAGGAAATGGACCTGTTCCACCTGCAATCCGAAGCGCACGGCTCAGTCTTCTGGCACCCGAACGGCTACATGGTCTGGCGCCAGCTTGAGGCCTATATGCGCAGGCGCATTGATGCGGGCGGTTATGTCGAGGTCAAGACGCCACAGATTATGGACGCGCGCCAATGGGAAGCGTCGGGCCATTGGGGCAAGTATCGCGAGAACATGTTCGTGGTGCCTGACGAAGTGCCGAACATTGAGGATGAAGGCCCGGTGCTGACCGGCGAGGGCAATTTGATGGCCTTGAAGCCGATGAACTGCCCGGCGCACGTCCTGATCTTCCGCCAGGGCATCAAATCCTATCGCGACCTGCCGCTGCGCATGGCCGAAATGGGTTGCTGCCACAGGAACGAGCCGCATGGCGCGCTCCATGGCATCATGCGCGTGCGGCAATTCACGCAGGATGACGGCCATATCTTCTGCCGCGAAGACCAGATTGTCGAGGAAGTCCGTCTGTTCTGCGACCTGCTTGACAGCGTCTACAAGGATCTGGGTTTCGAGAATTATGCGATCAAGCTCGCTCTCCGCCCCGAAAAGCGGTTCGGTTCGGATGAGATGTGGGATCGCGCCGAGGGCGATCTGCGCAGCGCGGTCGTCGCCACTGGCCGCGCGACCTCAGATTATGGTTGGGAAGAACTCCCCGGCGAAGGAGCTTTCTATTCGCCCAAGCTCGAATTCCATCTGACCGACGCAATCGGGCGCACATGGCAGTGTGGCACGATCCAGCTTGATTATGTCCTGCCCGAACGGCTCGACGCGACTTATGTGGGGGAGGACGGCGCGAAACACCGCCCCGTCATGCTCCACCGCGCAATCCTCGGCGCGTTCGAGCGGTTTATCGGTATATTAATCGAACATCATGCCGGGCGGTTTCCGGTCTGGCTCGCGCCGGTTCAAGCGGTGGTGGCGACAATCGTTTCCGATGCGGATGGTTATGCCAATGCGGCGGTCGAAAAGCTGCGCGCTGCCGGCATCCGGGTCGAGGCCGACCTCCGCAACGAGAAGATCAACTACAAGGTGCGCGAGCACAGCCTTGCCAAGGTACCGCACCTGCTCGTCGTCGGGATGCGCGAGGCTGAGGAAGGCAAGGTCGCGATCCGCACGCTCGGCTCGGACGGGCAGCGGATCATGAGCCTTGATGAGGCAATCGCGATGCTGGTGGACGAAGCGACGCCGCCCGATCTTAGGAATTGATGGCGTTGCGGATCGTAACGGGTCTCGCTTGCATCTTGCCATTCCTGCTGGGCTCGCCGGTGTTCGCCGACAAGGGCCCGGCCGGACATTATCGCCTGTCCGGCGGCCCGGATGTCGCATCCGAACTGCTGATCAAGTCCGACGGTCATTTTGCGTATTTTCTTGCTGCCGGTGCGCTCGACGAACATGCCGAGGGGCACTGGACGCTGTCAGGCTTGGAAATGCACCTTTTCACGGACCCCAAGCCCGTGCCGGCAGTGTTTTCGGAAGATCCCTCATCAAGGACCGATGAGGCGAAACTGTCAGTGATGGTCGTCTGGCCTGGACCGCAGCGGCAAGGCATTGCCGCGATCGACCTCAGAATCGGCTTTGCTTCTGGCGATCCGGTCACCGACTATACCCAATATTATGGCTGGTCGTTGTCGGAGGATGAAAAGCGGGTGCCGCTCTGGATCGAACTGGTCGAGCCCATGCACGGAGTCGTTTCGCCTCGCTTCCCGATCGACCTGGCAAAAGGCAATGCCCTGCATTTCATGCTGACGCCCAACGATATCGACGTTTTTGATTTCCAGGGAGCGACGGTGGATGTCCTGCCCGATCAGCTTCTCATTCACCGCAATGGCGGCGAAATGAAATTTGTCCGATTAGCGCATTAGGTCGCACTGAAGCACCAGATCGGCCCGCACCATTGCTCGCCATCGCCCTCAATCCGGACAAGGCCGCTAACATTTGGCGCGGCCGCAATCGCGCATGGCCAGAAGGCCTTGGCGGCGGTGTTTCGCTCGACCACTGCGACTTCCCATTGCCCAGGATACCGTTCCAACGCCTGCCGCAAGGCCTCGGTCGCGATGCCGCTGCGCCGATACTGTCGCGCAACAAAAAACTCGCCCATGTTGCGCTCAACCGTCTGTCCATTCCTGTGCGAACGGGTGTTGATCAGTACGAAGCCTGCCGCCCGCCCGTCGATACGGATAACCAGCGCATGGGCACCGTTTGTCTCCCAGTAATCGTCAATGCCCGGAAGCGGCGAAAATGTGCCTTGCTCGGTGAACGAAAAGACTGTGGAGTCGATCGGATCCAGCTCTGAAAAATCGTAAATGTAGAATTGAGAAAGGCCGTCGATCAGGGCGCGGTT
>JANLST010000413.1:0-4670 GCA_031362505.1 Sphingomonadales bacterium | reverse complement strand
GGGCAACAGCGTTTCAGAAAGGCCTGGGCGCCGTCCATTCGATCTCGCATCCGGTCGGGGCATTTTACAATACCCATCATGGCCTGACCAACGCGATCGTCTTGCCCTACGTCATGTTGTTCAACCGTCCGGCGATTGCGGAAAAGATGGTTCCGCTGGCGCGCTATCTGGGGCTGGATGGCATCGGCTTCGATACGGTTTATTCGTGGGTGCTGGAATTTCGCAGGCAATTGGGCATTCCTAACAGCCTGGGAGAAATCGGCGTGCCTGTGGATCAGGCCGATGTGATCGGCGAACATGCCCAGCGTGACCCTTCGACCGCTGGAAATCCGCGCGTAACGCGTGCTGAAGATATGACCTCCATCTTCAAGGCAGCTGTTGCCGCAATGCAACAATAGACAAAAATGTTCGGTTTCTGCTGAGTTCAACCTTGAGAATGTGTCGAACGCAACGCGGTTAGCCTCGTTTCGGCCAAGCCTCGGCAAAAGGCGAATGCCCGATTTTCAAGGTCCGTGCATAAAGGCGGACAGGCAGCTTCCCAACCCTTCCGGTCATTCCACAACAGATCGGCGGCAATTTCCGCTTCCGACAACATTGCAGACGTCCAGATGATCCGACGAGAGGGCAAAAAGCGGCCGTTCGTTCAAGTTCCCCTTTGGTGCCGAAATCCCACGGTCAGGTATTAGCCACTGAATGCTCGCCGTTAGCATCAAGCTACCGTTTGACTGATCGAGGCTATCTGAAGTATGCGCTCGCGGTGTTGCAGGTGTTCATTGGCTCGAAAATCCTCGTCGCGGATGCGTTCGGGCTGGCGAAAATTCCGCCGGTAGCGTCGCTATCGATCACTTTCGCAATTCTTGCGGCAGGCGCCGGATGGTCGCTGTGGAAGACGCGTGGAGTTAGACCAGCGGAAGCGGGCGCACCGTGGCACGGATCGCGCGCCGAAAAATGCTTCGCGCCGGCGGCGTTGCTTGCCGTCAGCAACGAGCATGATGGAGCCCCAGTAGGCTCTACTTCTACGCTTCCACGCGGGAGGATTTCTCGGAAAGGCCGTCGATGTATACTGCGCTAATCATCGCTCTCGACCTTGCAATCATCGTTGGCGTAGCCTTCTCAGGGGTCTTCTGGTTCCTAGCATCTCGCGGGAAGATGCGGAGGATAGGCAAGAGTGAAATCCTAGACTCTAAGGACATCAACCGCATTGTAGTCGCATTCAACCGGGCACAAATCCTCAATCAACGCGCCGCCTTCGCTACTTCGGCGACTGCGATGTTCGCGTCGGTTCGGCTCTGCCTCGATATAGTCCAGTTGGCCAAGTGAGAATCACCTACAAGCAACTGAGCTGAACGAAGGTCAGTTTGTGGGCACCCACAAAGCGGCCGGGAAGGGCTACCGTGGGCGCGCAACTAACGTCACCTCCCGCTGCATGAACGTCAGCTATCGGCCCTGAGAGTGTGAAACCAGACAGTCCCCTAGCCACAACAAACCCGCCGATCGGTATTGAAACCGTTTAAATAGTGGGTGCTTGGCTATTCAACGAGCATTAGGTGCCACAGACCCCAAAAACTCAGCGCGACAAGAGTAGCCAGAAGCCCAGCAAATTTCATGCGAATGACCTTGTCGTATTCCATACTCTTTGCCCCGCAGTGGTGATGGCGACCCACTTGCCAAGGAATGATTACAATTTCTGGAAACACTCGTCGTTGATTGCCCTTTAACCGGAATTAACGAGTAATTTTGTGACGAAGACCACAGACAAGAGAGACGAATGACCGAGAAAGACATTGCTCTTTGAAACACCAGCTGACAGATTTAACCAGTTTGTTGCAGCGACCCGTTGAGGTCACCACCCAATTGCGGACATTGTCGCCCATCTGGCCGCAATCGACGGTTATGAATCGTCCTTTACGCCCTTGAACCCTTGAGCGACGACATACCATTCGGATGAACCCTTGCGGCTGGCAGGCGGCTTGGCATGTTTGACCGTCGTGAAATTGCGTTTGAGCAGGTCGACAAGATCGCTGTCTGATCCCCCCGCCAACGACTTTGCGATAAAGGCGCCGCCGGGTTTCAACACCTGGACCGCGAAATAGGCGCCCGCTTCAACGAGTGCCATTGTTCGCAAATGATCGGTCTGCTGATGGCCGACCGTGTTCGCTGCCATGTCTGACAGGACGAGGTCCGCTGGTCCGCCGAGCGCCTCCATCAACCAGGCAGGTGCGGCATCATCCATGAAATCCATTTGGGCAATGGTCACACCATCAATCGGGTCAACCGGAAGAAGATCGATCCCGACGATTGCTGCGGCGGGGCATTGCCGCCTTACCACCTGCGACCAGCCACCCGGCGCGATGCCAAGATCGAAAATGCGTTTGGCGCCCTTGAGAAAGCCGAACTTCTCGTTGAGTTCGATCAGCTTGTAGGCCGCCCGGCTACGAAAGCCGTCGGCATGCGCACGTTTCACATAGGGGTCATTCAGCTGGCGGGCGAGCCAGCGGGTCGAGGATGCAGTCCGCCCGCGGGCCGTCTTGACGCGGGTATGCCCGCCAGAGCCGCCTCTGCTCATCAGCCCGCTCCCTGTCGCATCAACTGGCGCAGGATTCCTTCGCGAATCCCGCGATCCGCAACGCCGACGCGTGGCGCGGGCCAGATGTCGAGGATCGCTTCCAATATAGCGCACCCCGCAACGACCAGATCGGCACGTTCGTTTCCGATACAGGCGAGCTTGGCGCGCTCAGCGAGCGACCGGCGGGACAGGTCCGTGCTGATCCCGCGCATGGCTTCGCTTGGCACAATCAGACCGTCGATCAACTTGCGGTCATAGCTTGGCAGGCCGAGATGAACACTGGCCAGTGTCGTGACCGTTCCGCTGGTCCCAAGCAATCGCAATTCGGCCGTGCCGTCGGGTTGGCGTGCGGCAAATTCGGCGAAACTCTTGGCGACGCGGCTTCGCATCCGTTCATAGGCGGCCAGCCGGTCATCGAGATCGTCCGGATCCGGGCCTTCGGACTCTGCAAGCGAAACGACGCCCCACGGCACGCTCAACCAATCGAGGGTGCGTGGCTCTTCCCCGCTGGTATCGACAATGACAAGTTCGGTCGATCCGCCGCCAATGTCGAAGACAAGGGCAGGGCCGTCTCCGTCTTCCAGCAAGCGATGGCAGCCGACGACGGCAAGCCGGGCCTCCTCTTCTGCTGGAATCACATCAAGCTTGATGCCCGTTTCGCGATAGACCCGATCTACGAATTCGGCCCCGTTGGTCGCGCGCCTGCAGGCTTCGGTTGCCACCGATCGTGCGAGGTAGACGTTTCGCCGCATCAGCTTGTCGGCGCAAATCGAAAGAGCAGAAACGGCGCGATCCATCGCGGCATCGCTCAGACGACCACTGGCGCCAAGCCCTTCGCCCAACCGAACAATCCGTGAAAAGGCATCGACGATGAAAAACTGGTCGCCATCAGGGCGGGCGATCAGCATCCGGCAGTTATTGGTCCCAAGATCAAGCGCGGCATAGGAACGACGGGCCGGGAACCGGGCGCGATATCCGGCGTCTGGCCGGTTCGGCGGGGCGCTACGTTCGCGGTTCTGCCGCGACGGCCCCTGGGCAACGGGTTGGGTCATGCCCGACAACTTTTCTGTTCTCCGCACGGCACATGCCGCCGGTACTTGAGCAAGACGCTAGTGCAGTTGCGAAAAAATCGCAAATGTCGCCGGTGGTATCAGAGCCCGGTTTCGCCTATGCGAACGAGACGCACGGAGACCGTATGACAGAACCATCACTGAAATCCATCCAAGGCGAGCGAAACCGGCTATGGGCAGAGGCGCGCCTCAAGGGGCTGGCAAAGGATACGCCGATACGCGAACGGATAGCCGAACTGGATGCGCAAATCCGCGAACGCAAGGCCAAAGCAAGCGCCTGACCTGCCCAAGGCGTTGACTTCACACCGCCTGCAACCTATTTCGCCGCCAGCCTGATGCCCCGTCGTCTAACGGTAAGACACCGGACTCTGACTCCGTTTATCGAGGTTCGAATCCTCGCGGGGCATCCAGGTATTATTGATATATTTCAATCTCTTAGGGCTCTTAAATGGCGTGCCTATTTCTAGCGCCTTGTACTTCTGATTCCCGCGCATTTCTGGGCGTCTCCATGGTGGACCCGCAGTTCCATGCAACAAGGATGCAACATGGGATCGTCGCATCGGCGTTCGAACTGGTTGCCTGATTGAGCAAGGATTGAACTTGCGACCCCTGCGATGTCAACACAAGCTACCCACGCAAATCTAACGTTTTCATTGCGGAATTGACCAGTTTCTGGAACGGTTTCGCGTGCATTGCGCAACCTGCGTTTCACTTGTTGGTTCAATTTGAACCAAGCGACCACTGTGTAAATAATTCGTCGAATCGAGATGTAGAGCGTCGCCACAGTCCATGTGTCGCTTCGCTCGGCTGACCAGCGCTTTCAGCAGGAAGCTTGAAAACCACATTTACGCGCTGGCGCCGGATGTCAGCCGCAAACATCGGGCCGAACCTGTTCCACCATAGTCGGACAGTCTCATGGCAAAGGTCGATCCCGCGCTCGAACAGCAGGTCTTTCACGTTCCGCAGGCTCAGCGGAAACCGAACGTACATCAAGACAACCAGCCGGATTACCTCTGGAGAAGAGTGAAAATATC
>JANLST010000407.1:0-5487 GCA_031362505.1 Sphingomonadales bacterium | reverse complement strand
CATAGAAGGTCTGGTTGACATTGGCAGGCTGCCCAATCTGGAAAACATCGTTAGTCGGCACCGTCGGGTTGCCGGATGGACTGGGGTTAAAGCCGGTGAAAGACGTATTGTTGCCGTATTTGGTGCAATTGCTGTTGCTGATAGTTGATCCATAAGTCTGACTCGTCCAGCTGCCGTAGGTTGTCGACGGCGTCCATCCGGGCGTGGTCATGTTTGCGACACGTGATTGATAGGTCCAGTTGTCCACCAACCAACCTGATGGAAGTATATCCGCATTGGTTTGAGGATCGATCCCCATGTTGACCGTCGAAGAGAATGGGACGAAGCCGACGCGGAACCGTGAATCTGTGGTCGTCGCCGCACTCACGGTATCGTAGAAATTCAAGACCGCCGAACGGAGTCCGACGATTTTCGATCCCGTACCGGAACCGCAATTGCTGTCATCGGGACAGTCGGCCATCGAGCCGGTCACGTCGAGCACCAACATGACATCGGTGTTCGCAACTTCGAGACGGGCATCGCATACGACCGACAGGTCAATTTGCTCGTTTCCGAACATCTGCATGACCGCCATCGGCACTGTTGCCGTTGCCGTTGCAGTCACCTGGCCGTCACTTGTTCGCGATGGCGAGAAGCTGATGTTGGTCGAGCCAAATGATCCAGTCGGAAAATTGTTCGAAAAGAATGCACGGGCGCGCGTGTCTGCTGTGGAAGACAATGTGGTGCCCGTCATATATTTGCGCCCGGCAAGCGCGCCGGCGTCGCAAGCTTGCTGGAGGCGTGATTTGACAAGATAGGTGCGGCCTATATCAACACCGGCGCCAATCATGGCCGTCAGCGGAATGATGGCCCCTGCAACCAGCATGAGCGTATTCCCGGCCGTGTCCTTGCGGAGCCGGCTGAGGAACCCGGGCTTCAAGAGCCGTTGTTCAGGTGCATTTACACGTTCATTCATGGTTGATCCCCGACCAAAATGCTGGTTCATCGTCACGCCATGGAGCACAGACGGCTAATGGGGATTGAAGCGACAGGGTTAATGCGAATTTTGCCATGTCCTGTTTTAACGACCGGACGCGGCATTGATTGAACTGGTGCCCGAACAAATCCTGGCGTTGGCTTTTGGGCCCAATAACCTGCGCGAACCGCAATCGTCACTGTTAAGGTTTGACGCTTTTCTGGGGAAAACCGTGAGGCTTGCGCGAGAACCACTCCTTGGCCAGATCCGTCTTGGATGGTGGCGCGAACAGATTGGACTATTGCCAATGCCCAAGCCGGGTCCGGATCCAATGCTCGGTACTTTGGAAGACCTGGTTAGAGATCATCACGTCGCAACAGCTGAATTACACGCGTTGGTAAACGCCTGGGAAACCATGTTGGATGAAATGCCGCTCGTCGACTCTACTCTGATCGCGAAGGCGCGGGCCCGTGGCGTAGCGGTTTTTCGGCTCGCTTCCGCCATTGCTGGAACCGCATTTGACGACATGACCGATCAGGCTGCTACGTTGTGGGCACTTGTCGATTTTGCCCGAAACTGTCCAGACAAAGGTCTGGCACTTAAATCCGTCAGTCTCGCAAAAGGATTTGTCGGCGTTGCGCATGTGTTGCCGCGTCAAATCAGGCCCTATGCGATTCTCACCCGATTTGCCGAACGGGATGCGATACTTGGCCTTGATCGAATGACGCCTTCCGGGTCACCTCGCCGTATCATGCAGGCATGGGGGCTCGCGCTCGGATTGCGTTAACCCTGCATCCGAACAGGCCCCTGCCGGTGTTCAATACTTGGTGCACAGAGGGCGGTAATCATGTGGCGATATGTAACGGGAGCGATTGCGGCATTGCTGATCACAATGGCAGGCACGCTGCTCTGGTCCAGCCTTGCAGGCACGAAGAGTGACATCGGGCCGGTGCCGTCTGAAGCCAACGCTGCCATGGGGCCGGTCGATGTGACTGCACCTTTGGAGGCGAGCGAGAAAACGCGCGAGCAAAGGCGGTTTTCAAGATATGATGCAGACCAGAATGGTGCCGTGAGCCGCGACGAGTTTTTACTGTCACGCCGAAAATCTTATGCCCGGCTTGACCTTGATGGTGATGGCAAGCTTTCGTTTGAGGAATACGCTGTCAAGACGACAAAGAAGTTTGCCAGTTCAGATCGCGATCACACCGGCGCGCTGACGCAGGCGGAATTTCTGTCAACCAGAGTTGCTCGCAAATCTTTGCCAAAGGGCAATTGCCCGCCGCCGCTGCCTGGGCCTGTAGCCGCCGATGCTGGAGATGATGACAATTGATCCCCTAACCCTTCTCGCAAGCCGGAGGGGAATTCAGCCACATGTCAAGATCCACTCTCGCCCGATCGGTATAGCCGCGCTTGCGGTCGGCCTTGCGAACCTTTTCGGCGAGCGGCGGGAAGAGGCCGAAATTGACGTTCATTGGCTGGTAGGTCGTCTCGTCAGCCCCTCCCGTTATATGGCCAAGCAGCGCGCCCAGAGCCGTCGTCGGGGGAGGCGGGGGCATCGGTGCGTTCGCCAGTTCGGCCGCCAGAAATCGTCCGGCGAGCAGGCCAATTCCCGCGCTTTCGATATAGCCTTCGCAACCGGTGATCTGACCGGCGAAGCGCACGTTGGGGCGTGACTTAAGCCGCAGCGAACCGTCCAGCAATTTGGGTGACTTGATGAAGGTATTCCGATGCAGCCCGCCCAGCCGTGCGAATTCGGCGTTCTCCAGTCCCGGAATCATCCGGAAGATCCGCACCTGTTCAGCATGTTTCAGTTTGGTCTGGAACCCCACCATATTCCATAATGTGCCCAGCGCATTGTCCTGCCGCAATTGCACGACGGCATAGGGCCAGCGTCCGGTTTTCGGATTGTCGAGCCCGACCGGCTTCATCGGACCATAGCGTAATGTATCGACCCCGCGTTCAGCCATCACCTCGATCGGCATGCAGCCGTCGAAATAGGGGGTGCTGGCTTCCCATTCCTTGAATTCGGTCTTTTCGCCTGCCAGCACGGCATCGATGAAGGCAAGATATTGCTCCTTGTCCATCGGGCAGTTGATGTAATCCTTGGTGTCGCCCTTATCCCAGCGCGATGCCATCCACGCGACATCCATGTCGATGGACTCATGATAGGCAATCGGTGCCAGGGCATCGAAAAAGGCGAGCGCTTCCTCGCCAGTCTCCGCAGCAATCGCTCCGGCCAGCGACATGGCCGTCAAAGGGCCGGTGGCGATAATTGACGGGCCGTCGGGCAGGGCGTCCATCCGTTCGCGGACCAGTTCGATATTGGGATGCCCTGCAATCGCTGCGGTCACACCTGCCGCATAGCCATCGCGGTCAACCGCCAGTGCCGATCCTGCAGGGACGCGGTGCTTGTCCGCTTCACGCAGGATCAGCGAACCCATTGCCCGCATTTCCTCGTGGAGCAAGCCGACGGCGTTGCTCGTTGCGTCGTCCGAGCGGAACGAGTTTGAACAGACCAGTTCGCCCAGATCTTCGCTTTTGTGCGCGGCAGTGCCTTCTACGCCACGCATTTCCGACAGGCGCACCTTCACCCCCGCTTCGGCAAGTTGCCACGCGGCTTCAGATCCGGCGAGACCGCCACCTATGATATGAACATCATGCGTCATGATCAGGCGCGTTCGCTCCGATAGTAGAGGTAATTGGAATAGAGCGCCGCCGCATTGAGCAAATGCCAAACCGCATGGCCTTGCACCAGATCAGTGCTGTTGCACCATGTGCCCGTCAAATCGAGAATCCAGATTGCAAAGGCGGTTGCCTGAAGGGCTATGCCCCAGATGAACCAACGCACTTCGATCCCCGGTCTTTTCGGTCGTGCAAGGCCAAGTTCCAGAATGATGCCCCCGATCAGGACAACTGCAAACAGCCAGCGCCGGGTTTCGGGGATGGCGATCAGAAAACCGATCAGCACGGCACACAAGGCAAGGTAAAGCCCGATTGCGGTCGATCCGTTCAACCCTCGCCAGCGGTGCACGGCGTAGGCGATCAGGAAGGCGCTGGTCAGATACATGCCGAGCACGTCGAAAAATTGGCCCCACAGCGTCAGGGTCGCGTGGAGCAGGAAGCTTCCGACGCCGATCACAATGGACGTCAGCCCGAACCAGACCGCAGGCAGGTCTGCAAAGGCCGACGAGGGGCCGTCTGCGCGCCGGAAATTGCCCAATGCAATCCAGATGCCGATGATGACGAAGCCGAACGATGACCAGCTATTCGATGGCTGGAGCACCAGCGCGCCGGTGCGCGGCGTTTCGCAGAAGCAATGGGTGGCCAGGCAGGTCGCAGGTGCAAAATGCGTCCAGTCAGGGCCAAGAGTCGCAAGCAGGCCAAGCGTTCCGGCGGCAGCGGCGAGGGTCAGGATCAGGGTTCCGATGAGTCTGGTGGGCACGAGTTTCTCCTGTTTCTTTTCGTTCGGCACAGCTTGGGCCCCTGAAACCCTTGGCGGCTGTGCCGATTGAGCGTTATGGCCTTTCAGTGGAAAAGGCGAGGGGGGAGACGGTATGACGCAAAGTGGTTCGCTGGCGCGTGTGGTGCTGATCGCAGCGGTGATTGCGGGTGTCAGTTACCTGTACACGGTTGGCGCACCCCATTCCGGGCCGCTGGCGATGATATGGAAAGGGGCGGGCGTCAGCTTGCTCGCCGTCTATGCCGCCTTGCAGGCGCGAAGCACCGATGGCTGGCTGATTGCGCTGGTGATGGCGTTTGGTGCGTTGGGCGATGTGTTGCTGGACGCGGTCGGCATGACGGCGGGCGCGGTGGCGTTCATCCTCGGCCATGTCACCGCGATTGCGCTCTATCTCCGTAACCGGCGGAGCGTTCTGACCCTGAGCCAGAAATGGCTGGCGACGATTGTCCTGCCATTGGGCGTGCTGATCGCCATTTGGTCGGTGCCATTCGAAAGCCGGCCGATGATTGGCATCTACACCGGCTTCGTCGCCGCGATGGCTGCCGCTGCGTGGATCAGCCGCTTCCCGCGTTACCGCACCGGCATCGGCGCGATGATGTTCCTCGCGTCCGACCTGCTGATCTTCGCGCGGCTGGGGCCGCTGGCGGGCGCAGCGTGGGTCAGCTTCGGGATATGGGCACTCTATTTCGGCGGGCAGTTGCTGATTGTGCTCGGTGTGACGCAGCGGTTGGCGGAAGACGAACGCTAGGAGGTGGGCAATCGACAACATTGTCAACGTTCATTGTCCAAAGCATAATTCCCGAAAGCGGTCGTGATGATATCCTATTCGCCTGTCTCTACGACATCGCCCGACTGGATGCTGCGTGGAGCGAGTTCAAATGGTAGGCGATAGCTTACAAAATTGGCGGGGATCGGACGGCAGGTGGCGATGTCGGAACCGTCACAGATCTGGAAATGAAGGTGCGGCTCAGTTGAATTTCCGGAACTACCCACTGCGCCGATCGTCGACATTGACGCCACTCGCCCGATCGATGAGGTTCTCGCCGAGGTGAGAACAGCGATCTCCATGTCG
>JANLST010000391.1:0-6945 GCA_031362505.1 Sphingomonadales bacterium | reverse complement strand
TCGCTTTCAACTGCTCGTTGAGATAATATTCGCGCTGGGTCTTTTCCATCTGGCGCATCACGCGACCGCGGATCTTCTTTTCGACATGCAGGACGCCGAGTTCGCCTTCCATGAAGGCATAGGCCATTTCGAGGCGCTTGCCCGGATCGCTTTCAATCAGCAGCGATTGCTTGTCGCTGACCTTGAGCGAGAGGTTCGCTGCAACAGCATCGGCCAGTCTCGAAGGCTCTTCGATCTCTGAAAGTTGCACTGCCGTTTCGGCCGGCAGCTTCTTGTTAAGCTTGGCATAGTTTTCGAACTGGTCGACCACAGAGCGCATAAGCGCCGTCACTTCAGTGCCTGAAGCCTCTTTCTCGACCACCGGTTCGATCGTCGCGATCAGGAATTCGCCAGAGCCTGTCAACGTGGCAAGATTCGCCCGCTGCTTGCCCTCGACCAGAACGCGCACGGTGCCATCCGGAAGTTTGAGGAGTTGCAGAACTGCGGCGATGACGCCCAGATCATAAAGATCGTCCTTACCGGGATCATCCTGGGCAGGGTCCAGCTGGGCGACGAGGAAAATTTCCTTGTCCGCATTCATGGCCTGCTCGAGTGCCGCCACAGATTTATCGCGGCCCACAAAAAGGGGCACGACCATGTTCGGAAACACGACGATATCACGGAGTGGCAGGACTGGATAAGACTGGTTCATTGTGGCTCCAAAGGCGATTGGATTGCTATATGGGTGCAATGTGGCGCCCGATCAATGCTCAACACTTTTATCGGTTTACGCCTATAGACGAGAAACGTGAATCAAGGTCTCAATTCAATGCTGAAAGCGTGATTCACACATTCAGACGAATCTCCAGGCGTTTCTGGGCCAATCCATGAGGCTTCAAGCCAAAATCCCGTCATGCAGCCTGAGTGTGCGGTCCAGCCGCGCTGCAATCCGTTCGTTGTGTGTTGCAATCAGAGCAGCCGACCCTTCACCCCGCACAAGCTTTAGAAATTCGTCGAGCACCACATCTGCCGTTGCTTCGTCCAGATTGCCGGTCGGTTCATCCGCCAGAATAAGGGCAGGGCGGTTGGCCAGCGCGCGTGCTACCGCCACACGCTGCTGTTCACCGCCCGAAAGCTGGCTCGGGCGATGATCGAGCCGGGCCGAAAGGCCGAGCGACCCAAGCAGCGATACAGCCCTCGCTTCGGCAGTTTCCCGATCTGCGCCGTGGATCAACTGCGGAAGAATCACATTCTCCGCGGCCGAAAAATCAGGGAGCAAGTGATGGAACTGATAGACAAATCCCAACATGTCGCGCCGGAGGCGGGTGCGCCCGTCATTGTCGAGTTTGGCCGCTTCCTCTCCATTGAACTGGATGGAGCCGGAAAATCCGCCTTCGAGCAGACCCACCGCCTGGAGCAGGGTCGATTTGCCGGATCCGGACGGCCCCAGAAGCCCCACAATTTCACCCGCGCCGACCGAAAGATCGACGCCGCGAAGCACTTCGATTGTCGTTTGGCCTTGGGTGAAATTCCTTTGCAAGCCGGTGACGATCAGAACCTCACTCATAGCGCAAGACCTGAACAGGATCAGTATTGGCTGCCTTGAATGCAGGATACAGGGTGGCAAGGATCGTCAGGACCAGTGCCATCACGACAACGCCAAGCACTTCAAGCGGGTCAGTGCGGGCGGGAAGTTCGGTAAGGAAGCGAATTGAGGGATCCCAAAGATTCTGGCCAGTCATGAACTGGATCGCGTCCACCATGCCTTGGCGGAAGGTGAGGATGACGAAACCGAGCCCGACACCGGCCGCAATCCCCAACGAGCCAATCACGATCCCGACCGTCATGAATATACGGACGAGGCTGGCGCGCGAAGCGCCCATTGTCCTGACAATCGCAATGTCGCGCGTTTTTGCTCTTACCAGCATGATCAGCGAAGAAAGGATATTGAAGGCCGCCACGAGAATGATGAGAGACAGGATGACGAACGATACGACGCGGTCAACCGCCAGCGCCTCGAACAATGATGCGTTCATGCTTCGCCAGTCAGAGACGACAGCCTTGTCCCCCACTTTGGCAGCAAGAGGCGCGAGGATTGGCCCAACCTTGTCCGGATCGATCGTGTCGAGTTCGACCATGCCCACGGCATCGCCCAGCAGGAGCAGCGACTGGGCATCTTCGATCGGCATGATCACGAACGCCTTGTCATAATCGTAAACGCCGACCTCGAATACAGCAGCGACCCTGTAGCTGACGATACGGGGCACCGAGCCGAACGGCGTCGACTGGCCGTCCGGTGAAATAAGACTGATATTTCCGCCAACCTGTGCGCCCAACGCATCGGCAAGGCGGGCTCCGATCGCCACGTTTCCGCTCCCCGGCACCAACTCGGTCAATTTTCCGGTCAGGACCTTGTTGTGGATCGAGGAATTTGTCCGGATGTCATTGACCAGCATGCCGCGCACCAGCACGCCTTCGACCCGGCCTTGATAACTCGCCATCAAGGGCTGTTCGATCAACGGCGTCGCGCTCGTGACCCCGGGCGTGGCCTTTGCATCGGCCATGATCTGGCGCCAATCGGGCAGTTTCCCGCCATAGCCCTGCACCACCGCATGACCGTTCAAACCCACGATCTTGTCAAACAGTTCGGCACGGAAACCGTTCATTACGCTCATCACGACAATGAGCGCCGCCACGCCCAGCATCACGGCAAAGAGGCTGATGCCTGCAACCAGAAAGATAAAGCCTTCGCCTCGCCCTGGAAGCAGATAGCGTCTGGCGATCATGCGCTCATGGGCCGAAAGGATCATGCGCTGGCCCTAGTGCGCAGTGTGACCACTGGCAAGCCGCTCAACTGTGGCGCATTAAACACACTGCTCACAAAATCGACGCTGCTGTAACAATCTGTCGATGACAAGTTCAAAGAGTTTCCCTAGCGGAAAGCTTCTGAATCGTGAGGCCGCGGTTTGGGGAGGTAAACGGCTCCGCGTCAAAACTGGGAAAACCAGATTGATCGTGTCGAGACGCAAAAACAATAACGGGGGTTGACGAGATCGTCACGCGGATGCCCGGACTGGAAACAGTCCGGGCATTTGTTTATTGTCGGTTTTACATCGTCGGCATGACAAGCAATCGGTTCTCAGCGGCGCGCAACAGGAACTGGCAGATTTCCCGGTTCAGGTTTCGTGCCCATTCCTCATCAATCGTTTCCACAGTGGCCTGAAGCGCAACAAGCGTTTCCGAATGGCGGTCATGCAAGGCAGAGAGCGTGCCGAGTTTCAGGTCCGACTCCTCCAGTGCTGCATCGTGGGAAAGGCGGACGCGAAGGGCTGGCATGAGGTCCATATGTGATGCAGCGAGGAACATCATCCGCATCTCCCGATTCTCCCGGACATATGTGTCCGCCGCACGATCGGCCTCCTGCGCAATAAAGATCGCAAGAACCGCCGACATCCTGGCGTCCCCCAATGCGTATGAGTTCGGATTGAGTTCAGGGATGATGCGGGTCGCGATCGTCGTCACGAGACCCGTCAGAAGCTGATCGATCCCGGGTTTCATTCAGCGAACTCTAAAAGACGGCTGGCAAGGGCATGATTACCAAGCGTTTTAGGGTACCATGACGAAAATGCGAGAACCGGATCGGTATTGATGCCACTGATATTGGCATGGCCTGAGGAAATCCAGATCGCCATCCCCTTGACCGTCGCAAACATCTCCCACCATTTGAATGCGGTTTCGTCGAAGCGAAGATTCCCGGCCTGTTCCCAAAGGGCAATCGCTTCTGCGCGGTCGATCAGGCCGGCAGCCCGGCGCGGATCCTGAAGGTTCCACAAGGGGTCCAGTGCCCAGGCCAGATCCTCAAGCGGATCACCAATATGCGCCATTTCCCAGTCGAGCACCGCAATAATTCGCCCCGCACCGTCATGGAGCACATTGCCGTTGCGATAATCGCCATGAATGATCGAAAGGCTTTGCGCAGGCGGGGGCGGATTCCGCCGCAACCAGCGCATCGCGGCCATGAGGGTTGGCTCGGGCTGCAGCGCATTCTTTTCCACCTGGGCGGTCCAGTAATCGAGTTCGCGGACCCAGCAATGCTCTGCAGAGGGTGTGTCAACAACCAGGGCAAGCGGGCTGGAACTCACCTCCGCGCCGTTGATCTTGCCCAGCAGATCAAAAAACTGGCGCCCGATCGCATCGCGATGTTCGCCATAGGCGTCCGCAACAAAGGGACTGGCTGCCTCTCCCCCTTCGATCCTCTCCATTACAAAGAAGGGTGTTCCAATCAGCGAGGGATCGCCGCACAGGCTGATTGCGCGGGGGACGGGAACGGCACTGCTTTCGAAGGACTGGAAGGCCGCAAATTCAAGCTCCCGCGGTGTATCGATCAGGCTGTCACTGGGATCGCAGCGAAGGATCATCGCTTGCGTTGATCCATTAAAGGAAACGTCGATCGCATAGGTTTCTCGGGATGCGCCGCCGTGAAACCTTCGAATCGACGCGATCTCCACGTCGCTGGCGCCGACTGCCAGACCTATGTGCCGGCCGACTGCCAGCAATTGCGCTTCGTTCAGCACGCCTCGTCCAGTTTATCGTTTCTGCGCGGCCTTCATGAGGAAATCTGCACTGTCCTGCAAGACAGGAGCCTTGCTGCGGAACGGTTTCGATAGGGCCATGATGACATCTTCATGATTGAGATCATTATACGCGCGGAATTCAATGGGCGCGCCGAGTTCATGCAATCTCTTCGACAACAGGATCGCATTGCGGGGCTTGACCGTATCGTCTGCGGTTCCGGTTGCGACCATGATCGGAGGTGCATCCTTGCGGGCATAGGCAATAGGCTGGGTTTCCTGCGGGTTCGGCCAGGCGTGCATCGCATTGATCGAACGTTTTGAATCATAAGGATAGAAGTCATACGGGCCTGAAAGACCAACCGTCGCGCGAACGATTTCGGGGTCGACACCTGCATCCCTGAGATAGTGACGGTCCAGCGTCAGCATCATCGCAATATAGGCACCAGCCGAATGGCCGGCGAGCACAATGCGTGTAGGGTCACCGCCGTAGCGTTCGATATTGTCGTGCACCCAGCGGACGGCGGCAGCTCCGTCCTGGTTGAACACGGGAAAGCGGATTTGTGGTACCTTGCGATAGTCCGGCACGACCACGATAAAGCCCCTGGCCGCATAGGCACGCGCCGCAAAGCCATAGTGTGATCGTTCGCCATTCGCCCATCCACCACCATAGAAGAATACGAGAACCGGCTTCTTGGCATTTGCCTTGGGTGCGCCCCAGACATCAAGCTTGAGCTGTTCTTCGGCGTTGAATGTCACGTCGGATGCCAATCGCTCGACACCGCCGCCCGGCCAGGCTCGATCAAGAATATCCAGCTGGTGCGGCGGGGCCACAAGCCGCGAAAAAAGAAAGAGAGCGACCGCAACGGCGATTGCTACAAAAGCGACGGTTTTCATGAGTCTCCGATCAGAATGATTCGGCCGGAAGCGCCATGAGGGCTTCGGCCCCTGCTTCGAGCTTGCGGCGTAGCGCGCCCGTATCCGGCATGATCCGCTCTGCAAAGAATCGCGCCGTAACGAGTTTTGCCTCCATAAAGGCCTTGTCTTCCGTTCCTGCATCGAGGGCCGCCTGTGCCGCGCTGGCCATGCGCAACCACATCAGGCCGAGCGAAACGATCCCCATCAGGTGCAGATAAGGAGTTGAACCTGCGCCGGCATTGTCCGGATTGGCCATGCCGTTCTGCATGAGCCACATCGTCGAGGCCTGAAGGTCGCCCGAAGCCTTTTCCAGGCGGCCGGCATATTCGGTCAGCACAGGCTGCGCCTTTGCGGCTTCGATCTCTGACGCAAGCAATGCGAACAAGGCCTGCACGCCGCGGCCACCGTTCTGCGCAAGCTTCCGGCCGACGAGGTCAAGCGCCTGGACACCGTTCGCGCCTTCGTAAATCTGGGTGATGCGGGCATCGCGGACATACTGGCTCATGCCCCATTCCTCGATATAGCCATGTCCGCCATAAACCTGCTGCATCGCCGTCGCCACGTCATAGCCCTTGTCGGTGCCATATCCCTTGATGACCGGGGTCAGAAGCGAGATCAGATCGTCCGCCATCTGGCGTTCTTCTTCGGTCTGGGCATTATGGGCGAGGTCGACCTGCATTGCCCCCCACAGGCATAGTGCGCGCAACCCTTCGGTCAGCGCCTTGGCCTCCATCAGCATCCGCCGGATGTCGGGATGGACGAACAGCGGATCGGCCTTTTCCTGGGGTTCCTTTGCGCCTGTCAGCGAGCGGCCCTGACGCCGGTCTTTCGCGTATTGGACGCCATTCTGATAGGCGATGTCGCCCTGGGCGAGGCCCTGAACGCCAACGCCAAGCCGGGCAGCATTCATCATGATGAACATCGCCGCCAGACCCTTGTTCTCTTCACCAACCATGTAGCCCGTTGCGCCATCATAGTTCATTACGCACGTGGCTTGCGCACGGATGCCCATCTTGTGCTCGATCGAGCCACAACTCACCGCATTTCTTTCGCCCAGCGAGCCATCGGCGTTCACCATGACCTTGGGGACGATGAACAGCGAGATGCCCTTGCTCGATTCTGGCGCACCCGGAGTCTTGGCGAGGACGAGATGGATGATGTTCTCGGTCAGGTCGTGTTCTCCACCCGAAATGAAAATTTTCGAGCCAGTGATCCGGTAGCTGCCGTCCGCCTGTGGTTCGGCCCGGGTGCGAATCAGGCCAAGATCAGTGCCCGCATGAGATTCGGTCAGGTTCATCGTCCCGCCCCATTCGCCCGAAATCATCTTTGGAACATATTTGGCCTTCTGCTCCTGTGAACCCTTCACCAGAATCGACGCCACAGCGCCCATTGTGAGGCCGGGATACATCCCGAAGGACTGGTTGGCCGCCATGCGGAATTCTTCCATTGCCGTGCTGATGACATGGGGCAGGCCTTG
>JANLST010000330.1:0-1906 GCA_031362505.1 Sphingomonadales bacterium | reverse complement strand
ACCTTGAAGAGCTTAAACGACGCCATCGCCGCCTGAACCGGCTGATCGACACATGTAAGTCTGCTGGGCGCGAGCATGAAATGAAGCAGCTGAAGCGCATCCGGCTGAGATTGAAAGACACTATATAAAACATGCTGCGTCGGTTGGAACCTTCCCCCATTTATGGGTCAGGCGCGAATCTGGGCGACTAACATCTTTTGTAAGTTGGGCGTCGCCCGCCCATTCTGGTTTTCGCAGGAAACGGTTTGCAGAGCTAAAACTAGACCAGGTCAATTTACGTGCATCAACACCGCCAATCAGGGACGCGCAAAGCAGACCTGTTCGACATTTCGCTCTCCATTGTTTCTGCCAAGCTGGACCACGATATCGATCATCGATCGCGCATAGGTGATCGTTTCTTCACGGCTCAATCCGAACCCGGCCTGCATGCACATCAGCGAGATTTGCTCGAATGCCCCTTCTGGGGAACTCGCATGAATGGTGCTCAAAGAACCTGGATGGCCTGTATTGATCGCACGGAGAAAAGTGACGGTCTCATGTCCTCTTAGCTCGCCTACGATCAGGCGATCCGGGCGCATCCGAAGCGATGCCCGCATAAGATCGTCGACTGATACACGCGCCTCTCCCTGTTCACCAGAAACAGCGACCAACCCGATCGCATTGTCGCGGCCCAGCTTAATTTCCGGAGTGTCCTCGATTACAACAATCCGATCATTCGCCGGAACTTCCTTCAACAAGGCGTTGAGCAACGTGGTTTTCCCGGACGATGTGCCGCCTGAGAGAAGAACTGTCTTGCGCGCGGCAACGGCGCTGCGAAGAAATCCGATAACATCTTTGGCATCGAGCTTGGCGAGAAGCGACGTTCGCAACCGGGCCTCGTCGTCGCTCGGCGCAATTTTGACCCGATCAAATGCCCCGGTTGCGCCGTATCCATCGAGCGTCAGATCGTGAAGCACATGCTTGCGGATCGCCAATGCGATATCGCGGCGCGTGGCGGGAGGAAGGATCATTTGGACCCGCGCTCCACCAGGAAGAACCGCAGATAGAAGGGGCGTTTCACGGCTGACACCCTGGTGATTGATCCGCGCGATCTGGCGTGCAAGGCGTTGCAGCAACGTACGGTCAATCAGTGGTGCGTCGTACCGCTCCATTTTGCTGCTGCCGCTGCGCTCGATCCAGACTTCTCCAGGCCGGTTCACCAAAATTTCAGTAACGTCATCCGCGTCGAGCCATCTCTCAAATGGCGCGAGATAGCTGTCGAGATAAATCGTGCTGGCCTCGCTTGTAACTTGGGCCGCCATGTTCATCGTCGGACACCATCGGTTCCGGAAAAATCGAGATCGCGGGCAATGAAAATGCGGATTGGCGTGCCCTGAGCGATCTTGACCGTCGGTGGGATATTTATGTCGCGTTGAAGGGCAATACCCGCGACGCTTTTTGCATCGTCTGCCGTTCGGACTACCACATCGTTGCTTCCCCGCTGCAAGGCGCCAAGCCCCGACTGCACGACCGAAAGCAATATGGCTGAACCGAAGCGCTGGAGAAAATGGCTATCAACCTTTCCGCCAAGTCCGGCGCGTCCCAACGGGTCGGTAACCGGCGAACCAAGTGACACAGAGACGCCGTCGGGCCGGGTAAGCCGGCTCCAGACGATGAATGCGCGCGACTGTCCCGAGGTCAAACCGGAACGATATTGGCCGATCAGGCGACTTCCGCTGGGGATGAGAACCCGACTTCCGTCAAAACCCGATACGTCGCGGCTGACGACGGCACGCACATATCCCGGCAGGTCTGAATTGATCGCAGTTTCGAGGACCCCTGCGATGATCGCGCCCTGCGGTACGATATAGCTGCTGTTGGCAATCCGCACGGCGCGGGCAGGGGCATTTTCTGCCGACGCTACGCG
>JANLST010000305.1:0-1986 GCA_031362505.1 Sphingomonadales bacterium | reverse complement strand
GCCGGGATCAACTTCTTCGACACGGCCGAGAATTACCCTGTGCCCCCCGATCCCAAATGGGCGGGACGGACCGAGGAGATTGTCGGAAAATGGCTCAAGACCAAGAACCGCGATTCGGTGATTATCGCGACGAAGGTGTCGGGCCCGAGCCATGGCTGGCTTGCCTCATCTCAACGCGCGGGGATGACGGCGGTTGACCGGCACAATATCATTCGCGCCATCGATGCCAGCCTGATGCGGCTCCAGACAGACTATATCGATCTCTATCAAACCCACTGGCCCGATCATGGCACGGCCTATGAAGAAACAATGGAGGTGCTCGATGAGCTGATCCGTGCGGGCAAGGTTCGCGTGCTCGGGTGCTCGAACGAGACAAGCTGGGGATTGATGAAGAGCCTCCAGGCCTCGGAGCGGCTTGGCGTTGCGCGCTACCACACGATCCAGAACAATTTCAGCCTCAACAATCGGCGCTTCGAGGATGAACTGGCGCAGGTCTGCCGACACGAAGGTGTCAGCCTGATCCCCTATTCCCCCATCGGCGGCGGGGTGCTTTCGGGCAAATATCAGGGTGGCGTCTATCCCGAAAACTCCCGCTTTGCAGCCTATGTGAACAAAGGCGGGCGCCATACCCAGATGGCCAACCGTTACGTCAACGCAAAGTCACTGGCCGCAACCGAACGCTTCATGGCGATCGCCGCAGAGGCCGGGATGTCGGTCGTGACGCTGGCCACGGCGTGGTCGAAACAGCATGATTTCGTCGCCTCGACGATTGTCGGCGTGACCAACGAAGAGCAACTCGATCCCATCTTCGCCGCCTCTGAACTGGTGTTGAGCGAAGAGGTGATGAAGGCCTGCCACGCGGTGACGAAGGAGTTTCTCTACCCGATGGGATAGCCGGGGCATCGAGGCAGAGTCCCTATTTTTTGACCCCCTCCGCCATTGCGAAGAGCACCTTGCGGGCGGTTAGCGGTGGAATGTCTGCTTCTGGGTGGGAAGCAGATAGACCCAAGCGCTGGCGCGGCGCAATCAGGCGTCGCCGAAACCAGATCGTTCGTCGTGCGCGGTCTCATTCCAGCCGCCGCCTAGCTGCCCCAGTTTCAATAGCGCTCGAGCTGGACGATCATTGACTTGTAGCCGTTGACGAAACTCTGCGCGACGCGGACAGGTTCTTCGCAGACGTTGACGCGCATGCGGCGCCTGGCCATTTCCTCGAGCAGGATCGAGACCTGCAATTCGGCAAGCCGTGCGCCGACGCAGCGGTGTATGCCGTAGCCAAACAAAAGGTGCCGCCGCGCATTGGGTCGGGTGACGAGGAAGCTGTCAGCATCGGCAAACACGCTTTCGTCGCGATTGGCCGAAATATACCAGAGGATGACCTTGTCACCCTTTCTGATCTGTTGCCCTTCGAGCTCAGCATCGGCGAGCGCGGTGCGGCGCATATGGGCAAGTGGCGTCTGCCAGCGGATCGCCTCGGCAACACTGTTGGGGATGTGCGTGCTGTCGCTTTCCAGGAGCGCGCGCTGATCAGGAAATTTGCTCAACGCATAGACCAACCCCGACATGGTGTTGCGCGTCGTATCGTTGCCGCCAACGATCAGCAGGGTCAGATTGCCCATGAATTCCTGCGCGTCCATATGGCTCATCGCGTCGGAATGGAGCATCATCGAGATCAGGTCGGGGGTTGGCGGTTTGCCGGCTTTCGCGTCCCACAAAGTCTTGAAATAGGCCCCCATGTCGTGGAGATGGCGCGTCCGTTCGGCATTCTTGACCGGATCCTTGCGCACTTCGACATCGCCCGCCCAGTCGGACCATAAGGTCAGCAGGCGGCGATCCTCCCACGGGAAATCAAACAATATGGCGAGCATCTGCGTGGTCAGTTCGATCGAGACCCGGTCGACCCAGTCGAAGCGCTCACCCCAAGGGAGCTCGTCGAGAATCTCGGCCGTGCGCTGGCGGATGTCGGCGCTCATCCGCGTCATTTCGCTT
>JANLST010000286.1:0-2314 GCA_031362505.1 Sphingomonadales bacterium | reverse complement strand
CCCTTGACGCCGCGCTAATGCAAACAAATACGAAAAAATAAAACACCCCCGAAAACAGGCACTGGCACCCAGTCGATGTGCGCGGCACGACGATGGACAAATGCACGCTTTGGGAAGGTCGGCATGACACGCGCGCCGGCTTATTCCGCATGCCGGCGGGAATGCAGATCGCGCAACACATGCATACCCGCTGGGTACAAGTGTTCGTGGTCGAAGGCGGCATGCGCGTCGATACCGCCGCTGGCGATACCCATACGGTCAGCGCAGGCGGTTACTATTTCGTGGAACCGGGTGAGACTCACGTCGAGACCGCCATTTGCGAAACTCTGGTGCTGGTTATCCAGGCCGAAGATCGCGACGCAATGAGGCAAGATCGAACCAGCCAGACTGCAGGCTCTGGCGCGTAAAGGGATTTTGAACCCAGATGATCGCCGACAAGGCGGCGGAAGTGCCGCAAAGCACAGAGGATTGTAGCGGATTAGCTTAGTTTGTCACTTGACTTAATTTAGGTCGCGTGACATATTTTCTACAACAACCTGAGAAGCAACGCGCTGACATCACTCAGCCTGTTCAGCCCATCAGCACCATCATCAGTGATCAAGGAAAAAGAACCATGCGTGTCTTCAGCGTAACGCGAATCCGAGCCGGAACCGCGCGCACCGTGGTGACATCTGTGCTGGCACTGCTTTTCGTTGCGTTCACAAACGCCGCAAGCAGTGCGCCAGCCACCGAACTCGATGCCTTCAAGGCCGCGATCAGGGCCAAGTACGATATGAAACAACAGGCGTTCGCTGATCACGATGCCACGCCAATATTGACCCGTTTCTATTCGGAGGATGTGGTATCAACCGACCCGGAAGGTAATACACACATCGGCAGAGAAGCGTTGCGTCCAGTTTACGATGAAGTGATCGCAAACAACGTGCGCATCGAGTCCTATAAAACCTTCGTCAAAGGCGATGCCGGTTGGGATTGGGTGAACTTCCATGTCATTCCGCCAGCCGGTGCCGATACCGCTCCGTTTACGTTCAAGATGCTGTTTCTGTGGGAGCGCATTGACGGTGAATGGTGGTCGCATGGCGAGATGTTCGTGTTGGGCGAATTCAAAATCCCCAATTAGCCAATCGGGAGCGTACGCATGGCGGAAAAACCTGAACGCGACAGCGCGACACCTTTGAATCCCGCAATTACGCGGCGCGATTTCATCGGCAACACGTTGATTGGCAGTGGGGCAGCACTGCTGACCACCGCCGCGCCCGGCGCATTGGCGCAGAGCAACGACACTGCGCTCGATCCATTCTCCCAGGGCCGCACCATTCCGCTTCCGCTCACCGGTCTCGACAAATCCTGGACCGGACCGGGTGGCGTTGGAGACTACGCGAACGCGAATGGCAATACCCACGCGGTAGTGAACGCTGCGCATATGGTGCGCAATCATGATTTCGCTCATATCGAGAGAGAAGCCCAGGACACGGGGGAGGAATTCGATCTTGTGGTGGTTGGCTCCGGTTTTGCCGGCTGCTCGGCGGCCTATACATTTCTCAAGCACAAACCCGGCGCCAAGGTGCTGATTTTTGATAATCATGCGATGTTTGGTGGCGAAGCCCGGCACAACGAATTCGAAGTCGATGGCTACCGGCTGTGGGGGCCGCAAGGATCGACCGGTGCAGTCTGGCCTTTGAGCGAGGCAAAAAAGATCGACATGTTCTCGCCCTTGTGGGATGAGCTCGGCCTGCCGCAGGTTTTTGAGTGGCAGGAGGTCGCCGGCTCGACGCTGAAGATTCCCATGGACAACTATTCGCCCATGCACCTCACGTGGGAGAGTACCGATCTCGGCTGGTTTCATCCGGGCCATAAGATGGCGATCAACCCGTGGCGCAATCGCTTCGCCGATGTGCCGATTGCCGACAAGACCAAGCAGGATCTCATCTGGATGGAAGTGTATCGGCAACCGCCTGAGCGCGCCGATTGGGACAAATGGCTCGATAGCATGACGTACAAGGAATTCCTGCGTACGGAGATGGGTATCGACAACCAGGATGTCGATAACTATCTGAATCCGTTTGCTGCCGCCATGGGTTGCGGGCTCGGCACCGATGTGATCTCTGCCTACCAGGCTTTCAATTTTCTGCAACCCGGCGTGTTGCAGTATGGGCGCCAGTTTGGCACCGGCGACCCGACGGACAATGTTTGGCTGGCGAGTTTCCCGGGCGGCAACACAGGTATTCTGCGGCATATCGTGCAGAAACTGATTCCAGGCATTTTCGGCCATACAAAAGCGCTGTCCGATGTTCTTTCCAATCCTGTTGATTGG
>JANLST010000247.1:0-2079 GCA_031362505.1 Sphingomonadales bacterium | reverse complement strand
GTTCGATCTGTTCGTGAGCCTGGATGCGACCGACGAACAGCTTGATTTCCCCGTGCTCTTTGCGTCCGGGCGCAATGGCTATGCCTCGCTCGAAGCCGATGTGCGCGAGGGCACGCTGACGCCGATGTTCGAAACCATCGTCAAGCATGTACCTGAACCTTCCGCCGATCCGGATGGCCCGTTCAAATTCCTTGTGACCCTGCTTGACCGCGACAATTTCCTTGGCCGCATTTTGACGGGTCTGGTATTCAGCGGTTCAGTAAAGCTCAACATGCCGATCCACGCGCTCGATCCCGACGGAAAGGTTGTCGAAACCGGCCGCGCGTCGAAGATCATGGCGTTCCGCGGGCTTGAACGCGTTCCGGTCGAGGAAGCCAGCGCGGGTGACATCATCTCGATTGCCGGATTGACCATCGCCACGGTGGCCAACACGATTTGCGACATCAGCGTCACTGAACCGCTCCACGCCCAGCCGATTGATCCACCGACGCTGTCGATGCGATTTGCGGTCAATGATTCGCCAATGGCCGGCCGCGAAGGCAGCAAGGTCACCAGCCGGATGATCCGCGATCGCCTGCTGCGCGAAGGCGAGAGCAATGTCGCGATCAAGGTGACCGAGGCTGCCGACCGCGATTCATACGAAGTCGCAGGGCGCGGCGAGTTGCAGCTTGGCGTCCTCATCGAAACGATGCGCCGTGAAGGCTTCGAACTCGGTATCAGCCGCCCGCGCGTGCTGTTCCGCGATGGCCCTGCCGGTCAGGAAGAGCCCTATGAAACCGTCGTCATCGACGTCGATGATGAATATTCAGGCACCGTCATCGACAAGATGGCGGTCCGCAAGGCCGAGATGACCGACATGCGGCCCTCAGGCGGCAACAAGACCCGCATTACCTTCAGCGCGCCATCACGCGGGCTGATCGGCTATCACGGCGAATTCTTGTCCGACACGCGCGGCACCGACATCATGAACCGGCTGTTCGAAAAGTACGGTCCACACAAGGGCAAGATCGAAGGCCGCAAGAATGGCGTGCTGATCTCGAACGGCAGCGGCGAATCTAACGCTTATGCCTTGGGCTTTCTCGAAGAGCGCGGCATCCTGATGGTCGCGCCGCAGGAGCCGCTGTACGAAGGCATGATCATCGGCGAGAATGCCAAGAACGACGATCTCGAAGTCAATCCGATGAAGGCCAAACAACTCACCAACTTTCGCGCCTCGGGTGGCAAGGATGATGCGATCCGCCTGACTCCACCCAAACGGCTGACGCTTGAACAGGCGATCGCCTATATCGACGACGATGAACTGGTTGAGGTGACTCCGAAGAGCATCCGATTGCGCAAACGTTACCTTGATCCGCATGAACGGAAAAAGGCTTCACGGGCGAAGGTCGCGGCATAGCGCGCATTCGTTCAGGCGCCGGCCTGAATTGGCCGAAGCCGCTTTCGCTATTGAGCAAACACCGCACAGCCGTCTAAGGCCGCACTCATGACAGACACTCCACCAGATCATCTCTCCATAGACCCTTCCAGCCCGCACTTCGCGGCGGAGGCTCTGCAGCGGGGCGTCGGCATCAAGTTCAAGGGCACCCAGCGCCGCGATGTGGAGGAATACAGCATCTCCGAGGGCTGGATCCGTGTCCAAGCCGGCAAGACCGTGGATCGGCGTGGCAAGCCGCTGACGATCAAGCTGAACGGGCCTGTCGAGGCATGGTTCGAGAATCCGGCCGAAGGCGAGACCGAAGAGCCAGCCGCTTGAGCTAAAGCGCACGCGGCCCTAGGGGCTGCTCTTCAGATGAGGAGCGAATGAATGCGCGAATTCGACGATGCGATTGTGGTGGTCACAGGCTCTGCGACCGGCCTTGGGGCCTCTTTGGCAATCGGGGCAGCAGAACAGGGCGCGCGTGCCGTTATTCTCAATTGCACCAAGAGCCTTGCCGAGGCTGAGGCAACCGCCGGGCGCGTTCGGGCTGCCGGAGCGGAGGCAATAATCGTTCAGGGCGATGTGTCCGATGATGCCGCTTGTCGCGCGATTGCGGCGGCTGCCGAGAAATATGGCCGGATTGACGCCTTGGCAAACAACGC
>JANLST010000177.1:0-3272 GCA_031362505.1 Sphingomonadales bacterium | reverse complement strand
GTACGAACAGCATCAATGATATAGGCTTCGGGCATGAAACGATCCTCTCAAATCTCGCGAGACTCAGTGTTGATAGTTCATCCTTGCCCAAGCATGTGCAGCACCGCAAGCCTGCAAAACTATGCTGCCTGAAATCTTCATTGCGGCCGATGCCGGCATGAAATGATATCAAGCTTGCCTAATAATTAGGCACATCGTCGCGTTTGCCACCGATTCGAACGATCGGGAGATTAATAATCAGGCGTGACGTACCCCAATCGGCCGCTTTTTGCACTGCAACAATCTGGCACAGCCCTTGCAAAGCAATCTCCGGACACAAAAAAGGGGGTTAGCTTTGAAATTCATCATTGCCATCATCAAGCCGTTCAAGCTCGATGACGTTCGTGACGCGCTCAGCGAAATCGGCGTCTCAGGCATGACCGTTTCCGAGGTCAAGGGGTTTGGCCGCCAGAAGGGCCAGACTGAAATCTATCGTGGCGCGGAATACAGCACCAACATGGTGCCCAAGATCAAGATCGAGGTCGCCTGCGCGAGCGATCTTTCCGAGCGCGTTGTCGAAGCCATCCAGCAAAGCGCCAATACCGGCGCAATCGGCGACGGCAAGATCTTCGTTCTCGAACTCGGTCAGGCAGTGCGTATCCGCACCGGCGAAACCGACAGCGTTGCACTCTAGAACAACAGGGGGAAGCATGTTTTCCAAAAAGACTTTATTGGGGCTGACGGGTGGACTTGGGTCTGCGCTGATCGCCCTGCCCGCTTGGGCGCAAGACGCTGCGAGTAATGTGGCCGAAGCCGCCAGCAATGCAACCGCAGCCGTGGCCGAAGCTGCACCGGCCGCGGTCGCCGCATTCACTCCCACAGCCGACATGGTCAACAAGGGCGATACGGCCTGGATGCTGACCTCGTCGGCTCTTGTTCTGATGATGTCCGTTCCGGCGCTTGCCCTGTTTTACGGCGGCTTGGTGCGCACCAAGAACATGCTTTCGGTGCTGATGCAGGTCTTCATGATCGTCAGCATTTCAGCACTCGTCTGGGTGGCCTGGGGCTATTCGATGGCCTTTACCAGTGGCAACCCGTATTTCGGCAGCTTCGACAAGATTTTTCTCAAGGGCGTTGATGCGACCACTCTTGCCGCGACTTTTTCCAACGGGGTCTATCTGCCCGAATATGTGTTCATCATCTTCCAGATGACCTTTGCCTGCATCACGCCGGCGCTGATCGTCGGGGCATTTGCCGAACGCGTAAAATTCTCTTCGTTGATGGTTTTTTGCGTCGCGTGGCTGACCGTCGTCTATTTCCCGATCGCGCACATGGTCTGGTACTGGGCGGGCCCGGATTTCCTCAATGCGGCACCAACCGATATGGGCCTGATGTGGGGCTGGGGTGCGCTTGATTTCGCCGGCGGCACGGTTGTGCATATCAATGCCGGGATTGCCGGACTTGTTGGCTGCCTCATGATCGGCAAACGCGTCGGGTTTGGCCGGGAAGCCACACCGCCGCACTCGCTGACCATGACCATGATCGGCGCGTCGTTGCTTTGGGTGGGCTGGTTTGGATTTAACGCTGGTTCGAACCTTGAAGCCAATGGCATCACGGCCGTCGCCTTCATCAACACCTTCGTCGCGACCGCTGCGGCTGCCGTCAGCTGGACACTTGTCGAACAGATCAAGCATGGCCGTCCGTCGCTGCTAGGTGCTGTCACAGGGGCCGTGGCCGGCCTGGTTGCCATCACCCCGGCATCGGGCTTTGCCCATCCCGGAACGGCGATCATTCTTGGCTTTGTCGTTTCGCCAGTCTGCTTCTTCTTCGTCTCCTATGTGAAGAACAAGTTCAAATATGACGATACGCTCGACGTGTTTGGCGTCCATTGCATCGGCGGCATCATCGGCGCGATCGGTACCGGCATCGTTGCCGATCCGGCGCTCGGTGGCCAGGGATGGATAGACTATACGGCAGCCGTCGCGAAAGCGGGCGAGTACAGCATGTCGGGCCAGGTGATCACCCAGCTCTGGGCCGTGGGCACGACGCTTCTCTGGTCTGGAATTGGTTCCGCCATCATCTTCTATGTCATCGACAAGACGATGGGCCTGCGGCCATCCGAAGAAGCCGAGCGCGAAGGCCTCGACCTCTCGAGCCATGGGGAGCGCGCCTACAACTATTGACCAGTTTGGGGGCGGGCACCCTCTCCTCTTCTCATCCCGCCCCCAATCAACATTGGGCAATTCCAAACGGAAACGCCCTCAACAGGTTCCTCCTGCGAACCACACTGGGCCGATGCTGCGATGCATCGGTCCTTTTTTGTGCTGGCCAAGACGAAGATGCTAACAAAGGGTCAACCACATATCTTTGCGATCCCGGCACCGGTCAACACTAACACCAATGAGATGACATCGCTCTCCGTCCATTTTGCCAAGGCACTCCAATCTGGTCGCCGCATGCCCAAGCCGGTTGATACGCGCGCAGCACTGCTCGTCTCGCTGCTCAACAAGCGGGCAGTAGCGCGCAATATGGGCGCAGAGGAATTGGAACATCTGCTCCGTCAGCAAATATTATGGTCGCTTCCGACAATCGACACTGCTGATGACACGTCCGAGCGCAAGGCAGCCTGACCGCCTGCCAGAGTCTATTTTTTCGGCTTCATGAACTTGAAAACAAAACGGTCGGTTTTCCCGCGAACTGTTGGATCGAAGACCAATTTGGTGTGATCATCGCTGGCCACCCGCAAGTGCTGGCTTTCTCCGACGAATTTGAATCCGGCGCGCTGGAAATCCGCCTTCACGACTGCCGGATCGATCCGGTGTAGATCGTTCACTGTCGCACGGGTATCTCCGACCGGGCCGATATGATCAACAACGCCCACAATCCCGCCGGGCTTCATAGCGCGATAGAGTTTTCGGACGAGTATGTCTGGATCCTGTTCCTTCACCTTATATTCGGTCGAGACCCAGTAGGCATCGTGGTAGCTCAGGTGCATGAGAGCAAAGCTGTAACTGTTGGCCGGTGCCTGAAATTCCTCGAACGGCTGCTGAAGAATACGGACCTGGGGGTTGCGAGCGACGATCCCGGCCCATTTGGCCTTGCCCTTCTCGTCGCCAGAAAATTGCGTCGCAAGCCAGGCCGTGACATTGCCTTTCGGGCCGACGGCATTGGCCATGATCTCCGTATAATATCCACCGCCTGCTTCATAATCGAGGACGGCATCGCCCTTCTTGATGCCGAGAAAGCGGAGCGTTTCGATGGGCTTTCGCCCTTCATCGAGCTTGATGTCGCTT
>JANLST010000170.1:0-16462 GCA_031362505.1 Sphingomonadales bacterium | reverse complement strand
TTCACCGTCGGGCAGCTTGTGGACCCCCGCGACTTCACTGCGATGGGCCGAAGTCAGCGAAAGCGCGCCAATCTGACGTTCGAGCGCCGGATAGACCATCGTCTCGACCAGCTTCGATACGCGCGCGCTCCAATTGCCTGCGATGCCTGCCGCCTTCGTGCGTTCGACAATTGAATTGACGATTTTCTGTTCACTCACGGGCGTCTGGCGATAGTTCTTGAGCTGGCCGAGGGCATTGGAAACGACAAAACCTGGAGGAGCAATGCCCATTGTGCCCTGATTGAGGATCTTCGCAGTTTCATCTTCCAGCAGTTTCGCAAAGCCAGCGACGCGCGCGACATAGGCTTCGGCGTCGGCGGCATTCTTGATTTGATGCTGCGAATCAAGAAATTCTGGAATCTGGGTGATCGCGCCATCCTGCTGGGTAACAGGATACGGAGCCGTCCCGCCGTTGAAACCGCTTGCCGCCCCGCCAAATGTCCACTTCAGGCCTTCCACGCCCATCGTTGCGGCATGCTTGACCGTATCGTAGCGGATCTGATCAACCGATGAGAGCGCAGTGCGATTGACCGTTCCCAAGCGCGTGAGCATGGTTTGGACCTGCGTCGCCCATTTCGCATCGCCTATCGGTGATCCATCGCCCCATCGCGACTTGAGTGCAAGGCGGGGACCGGAATCGAGTCCGAGCGATGTTGCTGTTGACGGCGAAAGCTTCAGCAACTCCTCGGCGAATTGGGCCAATAATCCGGAAAAGCGCTTTGTGGGCGTTGTCGGTACGGCCTTGACTGCGGCGTTAGCCAGCCCAGGCGCCGCTGATACGGCAGCCGCAGAAAGTGTCATTGCCAGCGCCTGGCGCCGGTCGATTCCGGATTTCGGTTCAGTCACTATGGATTATCCTTGGAATTGCGTTCGCTTCCCTATGTGAGCGGGCTCGAACTTGTACAATCGCCGTTCCGTTGTTCGCCGAACCTATTTTACCTTTGGTCGATTGCGCTGCCACATAGGCTGCGATAGTCACGTTCAATGGCGAACAATCATGGGGCACATGAGGGACACCAGCATCATGGCCATGATCATGCGCCCCATAGGTTCGGGCGCGCGTTCGCGATTGGCCTGGTTCTCAATGTCGCATTCGTAATAGTCGAAGTCATATACGGATTGGTTGCCGGTTCGACGGCACTGTTGGCGGATGCCGGACACAATCTCTCTGACGTTCTGGGACTTTTGCTGGCTTGGGGAGGGACGATACTCGCAAAGCGAGCGGCAACGAAGAGGTTTACCTACGGCTACAAAGGGTCGACTATTCTCGCCGCTCTGTTCAATGCGCTCCTGCTTCTTGTCGCTTTGGGCGCCATAGGACTGGAAGCGGTACAACGGATATTGGCACCAAGTCCCGTTGCGGGCGGTATTGTCAGTCTGGTCGCGCTGGTGGGGGTAGGGATCAACGGGATAACGGCATGGATGTTTTCGCGTGGTCGTCAAGACGATCTCAATATCCGTGGGGCCTATCTCCACATGCTTGCCGACGCGGCCGTTTCAGCCGGTGTGGTCGTGTCGGGTCTGCTGGTAGTCTGGACAGGCATGTCGGTGATCGATCCGCTGACCAGCCTTGTCATTGTAGCCTTTATTTTCTGGAGCACTTGGGGTCTGTTGCGTCAATCGCTTGCGATGACAATGGCCGCTGTTCCGACACATATTGATTTGGCAAAGGTTGAGGCCGAGTTGCGAAATTCGCCGGGAGTGACGAATATTCACGATCTGCATGTCTGGCATATGAGCACAACCGAAGTCGCATTGACCGCTCATATGGCGATGCCGGGGGGATATCCCGGCGATGCGTTCCTTACAGAAATCCAACATAAGCTCGCGCGGGAATATGCAATCCACCATGCGACGATCCAGATCGAAACCGGCGACGATTGTACCGGAATTGGGAATGGCTGCGCCTAGACCATATTTTCAGGCCGCACGAGCCGGTCGAACGTTTCTTCGTCCACCAGCCTGAGTGCAAATGCGGCTTCCCTGAGTGTCAGACCTTGCTCATGTGCGTGCTTGGCAACTTTGGCAGCATTGTCATACCCGATCTCCGGCGCGAGCGCTGTCACCAGCATTAGCGACCGATCAACCAGTTCCGCGATCCTTGGCTCATTGGCTTGTAGGCCGTCGACGCAGTGCTTTGCGAACGTTGCCATGCCCGTCGAGAGCAGGTCGATCGAGCGAAGAACATTGGCACCAATCATTGGCTTGAAGACATTGAGTTCGAGGTGTCCTTGCATCCCACCGACCGTGATCGCCTGATGATTGCCGATGACCTGAGCTGCGACCATCGTCAGCATCTCGCATTGGGTGGGATTGACCTTGCCTGGCATGATCGAGCTGCCGGGTTCATTCTCCGGCAATATCAGTTCGCCAAGGCCTGAGCGTGGGCCCGATCCAAGCAGACGGATGTCGTTCGCGATCTTGGTTAGGGAGACAGCAATCGTGTTGAGCATGCCCGACAATTCGACCAGAGCATCATGCGTCGCGAGTGCTTCGAACTTGTTGTCGTCGCTCCTGAACACAATACCGGTCAATTCATTGACCACTCCCACGAAATCCGTCCCAAAGCCCGGAGGCGCATTCAACCCGGTGCCAACCGCAGTGCCGCCCTGTGCAAGTGAAAAAATGTCTGTCGTTCCGCTTGTCACCCGAACACTCGCCTTCGCCAACTGGGTGGCATACACCGAAAATTCCTGGCCAAGGGTCAAAGGCGTGGCATCCTGCATATGCGTGCGACCGATTTTCACAATGCCCGCCCATTGTCGGGCTTTTTCGTCGAGCGCCTGATGGAGGGTAGCGATCGAAGGCTGAAGTTGCTCGCGCGCTTCAATGGCTACCGCTATATGCAAAGCTGTCGGGAAACTGTCGTTCGACGATTGGCTCATGTTTACATGATCATTGGGGTGAACCGGCCACTTGCCGCCCCGCGTTCCGGTCAGCATCTCGTTGGCGCGACCTGCGATCACTTCGTTGACGTTCATATTGGTTTGGGTGCCCGAGCCTGTCTGCCAGATGACCAACGGGAACTGGGCGTCGAGTTTTCCTGCAATCACTTCATCTGCTGCGGCTTCGATGGCGTCTGCGACCTTCGCGTCCAGCCCGTGCGACCGGTTCACGCGCGCCGCAGCTTTTTTTACGAGAGCAAGCGCATGAACGATGGCAATGGGCATTCGTTCACGTTCGCCAAAAGGGAAATTGGCAATGCTGCGCTGGGTCTGGGCGCCCCAATAGGCCGTTGCCGGAACGTTGATCCCGCCGAAACTGTCCGTCTCGGTTCGGGTTGCAGTCATTTCTTCCGCCCGAAATCCACCGTCACAACATTCGAACCATCTTCCAACGGCACCGCTGCAGGACGGTCATTTTCGGCGGGTTCCTGTTCACGGATGGGATCGTTCTCGATCTGCGACTGGAACTGGAGGGCAAAATCGACGGCTGGATCAGCAAAAGCGGTGACCGCGGCAAAGGGAATTTCAAGATGGGACGGCACCTGGTTAAAGGTAAGCCCAACCTCAAAGCCAGTGTCGGTAACTTTCAGGTCCCAATATTTGTTCTGAAGGACAATCGTCATCTCGTCAGGAAAGCGCTCAAGGAGGCTGCGCGGAATCGATACGTTGGGGGCATTGGTCTTGAACGTAATATAGAAATGATGGCTGCCGGGCAGGCCTTCTGATGCCACTTGCGTCAAGACGCGACCGACCACGGCGCGCAGCGCTTCCTGGACGATTTCATCATAGGGAATCAGGCTGTCTGGCGGACTTTCGGTCATTGGTGCGTGGTGGACGCTAGGGCGGCCCGGGTCAAGACGTTGCGAAGCGGGAAAGGATCGTTATAGCGCGCGTCATGCGCACTGGAACGATCAGTCGAAAGACCAACGAAACGTCGATCGATGTCGAACTCAACCTTGACGGAACCGGGGTTTATGAGATTTCGACAGGGATCGGCTTTCTTGATCACATGCTTGAACAACTTTCCCGGCATTCGCTGATCGACCTGACTGTAAAGGCAGTCGGTGATCTTCATATCGACCAGCATCATACAACCGAAGATACCGGCATCGCCATCGGTGAAGCTCTTGCACAGGCGTTGGGCGAAAAGCGCGGGATCATAAGATATGGTTCGGCCTATGCACCGATGGATGAAACGCTGACGCGTTGTGCGTTAGATATTTCTGGTCGGCCATGGTTGGTGTTCAAAGCGGAATTCGGGACATCCCGACTGGGCGAATGGGATACCGAACTGATCGAGCACTGGTTCCAGAGCTTTGCCCAAAGTGCCGGTATCACCCTGCACATTGAGAATATTTATGGCAGCAATAATCATCATATTGTTGAAAGCTGCTACAAGGCCCTTGCCCGTGCGCTGCGAGCGGCGATCGAGATCGACCCCCGCAAGGCCGATAGCATCCCATCCACCAAGGGGATGTTGTGAACGGGCCCGCTGTCCGGCGCATGCCGGAGCGAGAACCTTGAGCAGCGTTGCGCTGATTGATTATGGCGCGGGCAATCTCCAGTCGGTGCGGAATGCGCTGAGGGCAGCGGGGGCGGAGAATGTTCTGGTGACTGCCGATCCCGAAGCCTTGGCATCCGCAGATCGGATCGTTTTGCCAGGCGTGGGTGCCTTCGCCCATTGCATGGCATCACTTTCGGCGATTGACGGAATGGTTGAAGCGTTGGGAACGATTACAGGACGCTATGGCAAGCCATTCCTTGGGATCTGTGTCGGCATGCAACTGATGGCGGAATCCGGGGAGGAACATGGCCGCCATACAGGTCTTGGCTGGATCAAAGGCGTCGTCCGGACAATGGCTGTCGGCGATAAAGTCAAGATTCCCCATATGGGCTGGAATGACGTTCGACCGGTCGGCCATCACCCACTTGTCCGGGCTGGTGAGGCTTATTTTCTTCACAGCTTTGCTTTTGAGGGAGAAGGTGTGTTGGCAGAGACCAGCCATGGCGGTCAAATTGTCGCTGCGATTGGTGACGGCAACCGGATCGGTGTGCAGTTTCATCCTGAAAAGAGTCAGGGTTATGGCCTGGAATTCCTGAGCCGATTCCTGGAATGGAAGCCATGAGCATCATTGTCTTCCCGGCGATCGATCTCAAGGGCGGGCAGGTCGTCAGGCTTGCGGAAGGGGATATGGATCGGGCAACGGTTTATGGGGACGACCCAGCGGCGCAAGCTCAGCTTTTTGCCAGTGCGGGAGCCGAATATCTCCACGTCGTCGATCTTGATGGGGCTTTTGCAGGGCAAGCCGTAAACGCCGAGGCGGTTGAAGCGATCATCGGGGCCTTTCCTGGACATGTGCAACTGGGCGGGGGCATCAGAAACCGCGCATCGGTAGAGCGCTGGTTCGACCTTGGGATTTCGCGGATCGTGATCGGAACGGCGGCGCTGGAAAATCCGGAACTTGTCCGTGAAGCATCGGCCGATTTTCCGGGTGGTATAGTCGTTGCCGTCGACGCGCGCGATGGCATGGTTGCAACGAAGGGATGGGCGGATGTCTCGAATGTGCCAATCGTTGATATGGCGCGACGCTTTGAGGACGCTGGTGTAGCTGCGCTACTTTTCACCGACGTCGGACGCGATGGCTTGCTCAAGGGCTGCAATATCGAAGCGACCGTCGATCTGGCGCGTGCAACCACCATCCCTGTTATCGCCTCGGGCGGGGTGGCCGGCATCAGCGATATCCGCGTCCTTTCGCTTCATGCCAAAGACGGCATTGAAGGCGTGATCACTGGTCGTGCGCTTTATGATGGACGGCTAGATCTGGCGACGGCCCTTGCATTGGCGGCTTTATGACGGTCCGGACCCGCGTCATTCCGTGCCTTGATGTGCAGAACGGCAGGGTCGTAAAAGGCGTAAACTTTATCGACCTTCGCGATGCTGGCGATCCCGTCGAAGCTGCACGCGCCTATGATGCTGCGGGCGCGGATGAGCTCTGCTTTCTGGATATTACAGCCAGTCATGAAGGGCGCGGTACCTTGCTTGATATCGTCGCGCGGACTGCAGAAGTGTGCTTCATGCCGCTGACCGTTGGTGGCGGTGTTCGAACGCCCGACGATGTTCGAGCCTTGCTGCTGGCCGGCGCGGACAAGGTTGGGGTCAACAGCGCGGCCGTTGCTCGGCCGGAACTTGTCGCGGACTTGGCCGATCGCTTTGGTAGTCAATGCATCGTTGCCTCGGTCGACGCGCGGAAGGTTGCCGGTGGCTGGGAAGTCTTCACGCACGGCGGTCGCAATGCGACGGGCCTTGACGCCGTTGCCCATGCAGTCCGGCTTGCAGAACTCGGCGCGGGCGAATTGCTGGTCACGTCGATGGATCGGGACGGCACTCGTGACGGTTATGACCTCGAACTGACGCGCACGATCGCGGATCTGGTTTCGGTTCCCGTGATCGCATCAGGCGGTGTTGGATGCCTTGAGCACCTTGTTGCAGGTGTTACCCTCGGGCATGCCAGCGCAGTCCTCGCGGCCTCGATTTTCCATTTTGGTGAGTTGAGCATTGGCGATGCCCATAGGGCATTGGCTGCCGCTGGGGTTGCCGTCAGGACACCTGTTGCGGGCAGCACGACTGTCGGTTAGTTTGACATTTACTCGAGTCGTCCAGCGAGCATTAACCACCCTGATTTCCAAGACTGAGCAACATAGGAAGTCTGGCAGGAAAATTGCATTGCTTACGATCTCGATGCCGCCGTGTAGTGTTTTGGGGGGAATTGTGCCGGTATGGCAAAGGTCAGATTTATTATTGGGGCAGTGGGAATAGCAGTTGCCCTATCGACAACAGCAATGGCAAATGCAGCGATTACGGGGATCAGCACGCCTATTCCCGAGCCTTCGGATTTCGCGCTCTTCCTGATGGGCGTTGCGGGTCTCGTTGTCGGTCGTCGAAGTTCGCGCAAACGTCGCCAGAACGACGACGACACAAAGGCTTGACCTGACAAGGCTGCCAACGCCATTGGGCTTATGGCCGATACTCTCAAACGCCTTGAAACCATTGTCGCCGCTCGCCGAACTGGTGATCCGTCGCAATCCTATGTCGCGAGCCTGACTGCAAAGGGTCGGGCCAAGATCGCACAGAAGGTCGGTGAAGAAGCGGTGGAAACCGTGATCGCGGCAATGGCGGGAGATAACGAGGGATTGGTGAAGGAGGCAGCAGACCTCATTTTCCATCTCGCTGTCTTGCTGGCCGATGCAGGGTTGTCATTTGATCAGGTGTTTGCCGAGCTTGATGCACGCGAAGGCACATCGGGGTTGGCCGAAAAGGCAGCACGAAAGGACGGCTGATGCCCATCGACGCGACGGCACCCTATGATGACCAGAACATCTTCGCGAGGATCCTGCGCGGGGAAATCCCGAACCGCACCGTTTATGAGGATGATTGGGCGCTCGCCTTTCATGACATTGCGCCGCAAGCTCCCGTCCACGTGCTGGTCATTCCCAAAGGCGCTTATGTGAGTTGGGATGATTTTTCGGATCACGCATCAGACGGCGAAATCGTCGGCTTCATTCGCGCGGTCGGTCATGTTGCGCGCGAACTCGGACTTCCGGCGCCGGGGTACAGGCTCCTTGCCAACACCGGGATGCACGCACACCAAGAGGTTCCTCATCTTCATGTCCATATTTTCGGCGGGCGTCAGATGGGAATGATGCTTCCCCGCTGATATTTTGTTGCGCAGATGAGATAAGCGGCTAGGTTCGCGCGCAAAGCAGAATCTACGGGGAGTGTGTTATGATCTTTGGTCGCGTTAAATCCCTCGATGCCATTCTGGCGTCCGCGAAGAAAAAGTCGCTGACCCGAACGCTCGGTGCGTTCCAGTTGACCCTGTTCGGCATCGGTTGCGTAATCGGCACCGGGATATTCGTCCTGACGGCAGCGGGCGCACAAAAGGCAGGTCCCGGCCTCATCCTTGCGTTTGTTGTGGCTGGCGCCGTCTGCGTGGTTGCAGCGCTTTGCTATGCCGAGATTGCCTCGATGATTCCTGTGGCAGGTTCCGCTTATACTTATACCTACGCGGTGATGGGAGAACTGCTCGCGTGGACGGTGGGTTGGGCGCTTGTTCTCGAATATGCGGTAGCCGCTTCGGCGGTTGCCGTTGGATGGTCGGGCTATTTCGTCAATTCCATTCTTTATCAAAGTCTCGGAATACATTTGCCGACGGCCTTATCGGCTGGGCCGCTGGCGCTTGGCGGCGTGGCAGGCGGGTTCATCAACCTTCCGGCGGTCGTGATTTCCCTGCTCATTACATGGCTTCTGATGATCGGAACCAGCGAAAGCGCGCGGGTTAACGCGGTGCTCGTTTCGATCAAGATTGTCGCTTTGACCACCTTTATCATTTTGACGCTGCCCAAGGCGCAAGAAGCCAATTTCGATCCGTTCATGCCTGCCGGGATGTTCGGGGGCTTCGGTTCGGGTGTCGGGGTCGTTGGCGCGGCCGCGACCATCTTTTTCGCCTATGTTGGCTTCGACGCTGTTTCGACGGCAGCCGAAGAAACAAAGAACCCGCAACGCAATGTGCCGATCGGCTTGATCGGGAGCCTTGCGATCTGTACGATTTTTTATATGCTCGTTGCTGGCGGTGCCGTTGGCACGATTGGCGGGCAGCCAATCATGGCTGGTGGGGTTCCGATTGAAGTTGGCACGCCCGCGCTCGCGCGCCAGTGTGCGACACCGGAATTCGCCCAGACGCTTGTATGTTCAAACGAAGCTTTGGCACATGTGCTTCGGACGATCGGCTATGGCAAGATTGGCAACATGCTTGGCTATGCCGCGTTCATTGCCTTGCCGTCTGTCATCCTGATATTGCTGTATGGCCAAACGCGCATCTTTTTCGTCATGTCTCGCGACGGGCTGCTTCCGGAATTCCTGTCAACGATTCACCCAAAATGGAAGACCCCTCATGTTGTCACGGCGATCACGGGTGCAGCAGTGGCTTTCGCAGCGGCTTTCCTGCCGGTTGGCCAGCTTGCCGATATTGCCAATGCCGGAACGCTCTATGCATTCATGATGGTTGCCATCGCCGTTTGGATATTGCGTCGGCGTCAGCCGGATCTCGAGCGCGCCTTCCGTGTTCCGGCCCTGCCGTTGGTTGCGACGCTCACGGTCGGCGGCTGTGTTTTCCTGTTTCTCAACCTGCCGCTCGCAGCAATGCTCGTTTTGCCCATCTGGGGCGGCGTCGGCCTCGTGATCTACTATCTCTACAGTTATCGCATGAGCCACGTTGGCCGTGGTCTGGTTGAAGTACATGAGACCGATCCGGATATTCCAGAGATGCCTGCAGCATCGCCCCCGTTGATCTGATATCTGATTTCGAGTTCCAGGAGGGGAGGGAAAGGGGAGGTTTCGGCTTCCCTTTTTTCTCGCCTAGCCCAGCCGCGCTGCGACCAAAGCGGCGAGATCAGTCTCGGGGCGAGGGCCGAAGTGTGAGATCACTTCGGCCGCGCAAATTGATCCCATCGTCAGGCTGTCCTTGACCGATCGCCCGCCCGCCTGTCCTGCCAGAAAACCAGCAGCGAAAAGGTCCCCAGCGCCCGTTGTGTCCACCACCTTCGCAACGGGCTCTGCGTTGACCTCAACGCGAATGCCATCCTTTACGGCCAACGCGCCATTAGGTCCGCGCGTCACGACGAGGAGTGGAACCTTGGCCGCCACTGCTGCCACGCTTTCATCGAAATGGTCCGACTGCATCAGGGAATGCATTTCGGCTTCATTGGCGAACAGAATGTCGACTTCGCCATTGTTGATCAGGGCGTGGAAGCTGTCGCGATGACGCTCGATGCAAAAAGCATCTGATAAGGTGAAGGCGACCTTGCGGCCAGCTTCGCGTGCAATGCGGATTGCACTTTGCATCGCCGCACGCGGTTCTTCGGGATCCCAAAGATATCCCTCCAGATACAGGATCGCGGCGCTTGCGATCATCTGCCGGTCGAGCGCAGCGACGGGCAAGTATTGTGAGGCGCCCAAGAACGTGTTCATCGTACGCTGCCCATCCGGTGTAACGAGAATCAGGCATTGCGCGGTCGGAGGCTCGCCCTCGCGGATCGGCGTGTTGAACGCGACATCGATGGCTCGGATATCATGGCTGAACACATTGCCGAGCTGATCGTCAGCCACCTGCCCAATAAAACCGCACTTGCGCCCGAGCGAGGCCATTCCAGCGACGGTATTGGCGGCTGAACCACCACTGATCTCCCGACCGGGGCCCATTTTTGAATAGAGATCGGTGGCACGCTCGGCGCTGATCAATTGCATCGAGCCTTTCGCCAGTTCTTCGCTGACCAGAAACGCATCGTCTGAGATTGCGATCACATCGACAATGGCATTGCCGATGGCAACGATATCAAGGCTGGCTGCGGTCACGCGGGAATACCTCACAGGATTGGAAAGCGCGTCGCCTAGCGATGGCGGGCGGGCACCGCAAGGGCGCGATTGACAGTTTGCAGGGCGCTGCGCATCTGGTGCCATGCTACGCGCGCTTTCCTTGACCTTCGGGCAGCTTGGCGATCGGGCAATTATCCGGATAATGCTGAAGTCTCTCGCCCTTACGGCATTGATTTTTGTTATCGCCGGAATAGGATTGGTCGCAGCGGCACATTGGTTCGCTACTACTTATGGTTGGGGAGACGAAGGGGGAACGGCGGCGACTGTTGTTGCGGCAGCCGGTGCCATCGCTGGTGCCTGGTTGCTGTTTCGCGCAGTTGCCGTGCCGGTGACCGGCTTCTTTGCCGACGAAATTGTCATTGCTATCGAGGCGAAGCACTATCCTGATGCTGCTCGTCTGGCCAAGCCGGCAAGTATGGTGGTTTCACTGCGACTGGGATTGGGATCGCTCATGCGGCTGATTGGTCTCAACCTGATCGCCTTGCCGCTCTATGTCGTCCTGATCTTTACCGCAGTCGGACCAATCGTGGCGTTCGTCGCGGTCAATGCACTGCTCCTCGGGCGCGACCTTGGGGAAATGGTCGCTATCCGTCATCTTGATCCCGCTGGACTTAGGGAATGGCTGAAGACGACACGCGGATCTCGCGCGATCTTGGGGTTGATCGTGACCGGCCTTTTCCTCGTGCCATTCATCAATCTACTTGCGCCGGTCATTGGGGCCGGGATGGCAACCCATTTGTTTCACGGAAGGCGAGATTGATGATCCGAGGTACTTCAATTGCAGGGCTTGCTTTGGTTGCTGCGTGCGCGCCAGTGCCCAAGGCGCAACCCATTGCCGTCGCGCCTCCCCCTCCGCCGATCCGCACAACTGGGCTGGAGCGGGTGATGGGGCAGGATGCCCGCGCACTCGTCGCCCTCTTTGGAAGGGCTGATCAGGATGTTTGGGAGTCAAATGCGCGCAAGCTCCAGTTCGGAAGCGCGATCTGCATCATGGATACCTATCTCTATCCACCCGCAAAGGGGAAGGAGCCACTCGTCACCTATGTCGACGCGCGTCAGCCAGATGGCAAACCTATCGATCGCGCGTCGTGCGTGGCTGCACTAACGCGCCGCATAGAGGCACGCTGACTCGGGGTTGCCGCCAAATTGGAAATATTGGGGCCACAACTCAGGAGGAACTCGCCGAAAATTCTATCGGATGAACGCCATTCAAATTCCTTGGGCCGAGAATAGAATACACTCCCTCCGCCTTTCGCCTCACTGGCAAACCGAAGTTGCATCCGCTAGACATCGCACCAACAATCGTCAGATGAGTGTTTCGATCGATGCAAATTGAACGGCTTCCTCCACTTCTTTCCTCTCTACGGCCGAGCGATCATCCATATCTCAACGGAGCATGGACGCCACAGCTTGAAGAGATCACCGCCTCTGATCTCGACGTCATTGAAGGTGCAATTCCGAAAGATATTGATGGTGTCTATCTGCGAAACACCGAAAACCAGTTGCATGAGCCGCTGGGTCGCTATCACCCGTTCGATGGCGACGGGATGATTCACCAGATCGATTTCAACAATGGCAAGGCGTCCTATCGCAACCGTTTCGTTCGGACGCGCTGTCTTGAGGCGGAACAAACTGCCCGCGGCTCGCTCTGGGGTGGACTTATGGATGGGCCAGGCATTTCAAAAAGACCCGGCTTTGGCGCGCATGGCCGCCTGAAAGACAGTTCAAGCACCGACATCATTGTCCATGCGGGCAAGGCCATTTCGACGTTTTACCAATGCGGCGAAGGTTATGTGCTTGACCCCGAAACTCTCGAACAGGATGGGGTCGCATCATGGGTCCCGCTGGATGGAATTTCAGCGCACCCGAAGGTCGATGATCGCACCGGCGAATTGTTGTTTTTCAACTATTCCAAACACGCTCCTTACATGCACTATGGTGTCGTTGACCGGTTTGGAAAACTGACCCACTATGTTCCGATCCCTTTGCCTGGGCCGCGCTTGCCGCATGACATGATTTTCAGCGAGCACTGGTCAATTTTGAATGATCTCCCGCTGTTCTGGGACGCAGAATTGCTGAAGCGGGATATTCATGCCGCTCGTCTGCACGAGGGCCTGCCATCGCGCTTTGCCTTGATCCCGCGACACGGCAGAACAGAAGACATTCGCTGGTTTGATGCAACGCCGACCTACATCCTCCATTTCCTCAATGCCTATGAAGATGGCGATGAAGTGGTGATGGATGCCTATTTCGAGGAAGAGCCGATGCCGGCACCGCTCGAGAATGCAGGACCCTATGGCCATATGATGGCCTATGTCGATGAACATAGCTTCAAGCCAAAGCTGCATCGCTGGCGCTTCAACCTGGCGGATGGGACGACGTCTGAACAGCGACTGGACGATCGTATTCTGGAATTCGGCATGATCAACCAGCGTTATGCAGGTCAGCGTCATCGCTATGTCTATAGCAGCACGGCCAAGCCCGGCTGGTTCCTGTTCAACGGCTTTGTCAAGCATGACCTTGAGACTGGCCTGTCCTGGCAATTGCAGCTTGAAGACGGTCGCTATGCCAGTGAAGCGCCCTTCGCTCCTCGGACCAACGCGGTCGATGAGGACGACGGCTACCTTGTCAGCTTCATAACCGATGAAAATCGCGGCACATCCGAATGCATCCTGATCGATTGCAAACGATTCGAAGAGGGGCCGGTGTGCCGGATCGCGCTGCCGCACAAGATTTCGAGTGGAACGCATTCACATTGGGCAGATCGGTCTATTCTGCGAGCGGCAGGCGAATACAAAGGCTGAGGCCGTGGGCTGTTGCGGGACATTCAAACCTGGGCACCATCTCGACTTGGGCGCGGCACTTGGATAGGAGTGCCGCCATGTCGACCGACCCGCTTGCCTTGTTTGAACTCTGGTACGGCGAAGCCCGGGCAACCGAACTCAATGATTCCAATGCCATGGCGCTTGCTACGGTCAATGCCGATGGACAGCCTTCGGTAAGGATGGTCCTGTTGAAGGGCCATGGACCGGACGGTTTCGTATTCTATACCAATCAGCAAAGCGACAAGGCGCGTCAGATTGCCGAGCGCGGTTTTGCCGCACTCCTGTTTCACTGGAAATCACAACGCCGACAGATTCGGATTGAGGGCAAGGTCCTCAGAGTCGATGATTCGACGGCAGACGCCTATTTCGCATCCCGTGGTCGGGATTCGCAGATTGGCGCATGGGCGTCGGACCAATCGCGTCCGCTCGACCACCGCGAGACGTTCGAAGCACGCTTTTCCGAGATGCAGGCCCGGTTCGACGGCCAAGCTGTCCCGCGCCCGCCGCATTGGTCCGGCTATTGCGTCTTCGCACACAGGATCGAATTCTGGCAGGATCGCGAACACAGGCTTCACGAACGTCGCCTGTTTACTCGCACTGGCCCGGACAGCTGGGATGAGGGCCTGCTTTACCCATGAGCACTGTGCATGGACACGTTCGCAGCACCCTGACCCAGCGTGCGGCGATCGCCAGCGTATCGATGGCATTGTTTCTGCTCGGTTTGAAAATTTGGGCTGCTTGGCAAACGGGCTCCGTGTCGATGCTTGGATCACTTGCAGATACGGCGCTCGATATCGTTGCATCACTGGTGACGCTGTTTTCTGTGCGCTTCGCCGCACAACCGGCGGATGACAATCATACTTATGGTCATGGCAAGGCTGAAGCGCTCGCAGCCCTGTTCCAGACCGGAATCATCACAGCATCGGCAATTGTCATCGGCTGGCGTGGATTGACGCTTGTCGGTTCGAGCAATGCCCCAGAACATCCGATGTTGGGAATTGGCGTGTCGCTGGTAGCAATGATTGCAACTCTTGCTCTAGTCGGCTTCCAGCGCTTTGTGGTTCGAAAAACCGGCTCGGTCGCAATCCAGGCTGATAGTGTACATTATACCAGCGATCTGGCGCTGAACGCGTCGGTGATTGCCGCGCTTGTCCTGGACTCCATGCTTCATCTGCACGGTGCCGATCCCGTGTTCGGCGTCGGAATAGCGCTGTGGCTGATTTGGCATGCAAAGCAGGTGGCCGTCCAGGCAGTCGACCAACTGATGGACAAGGAATGGCCAGAAGAGAAACGCGCGCGCTTTCTCGCTGTTGCGCAAGGCCATCCCGAACTGAAGGGCATTCATGACCTTCGGACCCGTTCAAGCGGGACGCATGACTTCGTCCAGTTTCATGTCTGGGTGGATCCCGCCATGACCATATTCGAAGCTCACCGGGTCATGGACGAGGTCGAGGCGCAACTAATGGCTGAGTTCCCCGGAACCGAAATACTGATCCATCCCGACCCGGAGGGGCATGCCGACGCCGAGCGCGGTCATGAGTTTGCCTGACCCGATTTATTGGGCAGGGTCGAAGTAAGGACGATCTCCGGCAATTGTCACGCGTTCCATCACGCGCACAGCCGGGAAATAATCCGAAGCCGCATAGTGCTGGCTCGCACGATTGTCCCAGAAAGCGATCGAGTTGACAGCCCAACGAAAGCGGCATTGATACTCGGGCAGCGTGGCCTGCGCATAGAGGTGGGACAGCAACCACTCACTTTCCTTCGTGCTCAGGCCCTTGATATGGCTGGTGAAAGCCGTGTTCACATAAAGAGCCCGCTGTCCGGTTTCAGGATGGGTTCGCACAATAGGATGTTCTTGTGGCGGAAATTTTGCATGAAGGTCTTCGGGCGTTTGTCCCAGCCGACTGGCAAACACCCGCGCAATATCGTGGACAGCGGTAAGCCCGCAGATCCATTCCTTCATCGCGGGTGATAAACCGGCATAGGCAGCGGCCATATCTGCGAACAGCGTGTCGCCGCCGATTTGGGGCAATTCAATTGCGCGCAGGATCGAACCGAGCGAGGGTTCGGCTCGCCACGTTACATCAGAATGCCAGAAATTTTCCTTTCCTCGCGAGTCGGGGCCGTGGGCGATCCGCAGAATTTCGCGATTGATCTGTTCCTTGGGCGTCGCGGGATGAATTTCGAGCGATCCGAATTTGCGTGCGAACGCAATGTGTTGCTCGACCGTGATGTCCTGATCACGGAAGAAAATGACCTTGTGGGCCAAAAGAGCCGCACGGATGTCGGCAATTGTCGCATCGTCCACGTCTTCGCGCAGGTCGACGCCGTGAATTTCCGCACCAATTGTTGGCGAAAGCGGACGTGTTTCAAACCGTGTAAAAGCCTCTGCCGGCGTTTGGATGTTCATGCTCCTGTCCCTCCAGATGCAAATGCTGCCATTCGCGATTGTGCCGCCCGCGATTCCGGGAAACTGAATATCGGCCAGACATGCATCATCGATGCGGTCTCTTGATAATCAATCGCCGGTTGCTTGGCCTTGAGGGCGCGGGCATTGGTCACCAGAATATCGTCGCCTCCTCCAAACATCAGCGTCGGCGGATAATCGGAAAAATCATTCCGGATGGGATCCATCAACGCCTGATCGAATGGCGCATCTGGAGCAAGGACATCCCCGATCGAACGCAGGCCCGCCACCGAGAGAATAGGATCGCGCTTGTCGATTTCGTGCTGCTCGGAATCGGAGGCACTGGCATCGAGCCAGGGGCAGATCAGGATTGTTCGTGCCGGTGGGGGAAGTCCGGCTGCGCGCGCCAGCATCACCGTTGTTACCGTCAACCCGCCGCCCGCTGAATCGCCAGCCAGAACAATGTCAGCTGGATCGTGGCGAGTCAGCATGTCACGATACAAGGACAGTGCAAAGGCGCTGATCGCATCAATTTTTGCTTCCGGGGCCAATGGGTAAAGTGGCGCTATAAAGCTTGTACCATGCTTCAGGGCCATGTGGCACAAGGTATCCCAATGCACGGAAGCCGCCTGATAGACATAGCCACCACCGTGAAAATACAGGACGCGTATGTTTGATGCTCCGGCCTTTGGGCCGATATGCCAGACCGCGCGTCCTTCAAATGTTTCGCGCCGGATCTCGAGCTTCGTGCGCCATTTGGCCGATGGTTCGGAAACTTCGGCGCGGAGTTTATGGAGGTTCTTGGCGAGAT
>JANLST010000148.1:0-12300 GCA_031362505.1 Sphingomonadales bacterium | reverse complement strand
GCCTTGCCAACAAGCTGAGTGCTCCAATCCTCAATACACTTGGAGACCGCGCTGACAGATGGAATATCCGGTCGGGCATTTCGCTCGAACATCAAGGCGAGTTTCTCGCCCGCGATATTGACATGCTTGTCTCAGGAAGTTTCAATCTCGAGCATCGTGACGGCGTTGAGGTTCATCCGGTTTTCGAAGAGAGCTTCGTGATCCTCCTCCCGGCCCACTACCGGGACGCGATCGACCTCGCCAGCAACCCGCCGAAGATCCCCTTTATCCGGTTTTCGCACCTGACAGGCATGGGGCAACAGATCGAACGTCAGATTGTACGGATGAAACTGAATTTGCCTCAGGTGGTGGAGATTGAATCGTCGCATCAGCAAATGGCGCTTGTTGCGTCCGGATTTGGTTGGGGAATCACCTCCCCCGTATGCCTTGCGGCACAACCCGAACTGCTTCAGAAAATGCGCATTGAGCCGATGCCAAGAGGCCGTTTTGCGAGGCGCGTGCAGGTCGTGGCACGTGCCGGTGAACTCGGAGACCTGCCACGCGAGACCGCGGTGCTGGCACGAAATGTATTACGCGATTCCGTTTTTCCTCCGCTGATTGCCCAATACCCCATGCTCGAAAATCAACTCGTGTGGGCCAATGGCCCTAGTGACGCGAATCGGCTGGGCTAGTGGTGAAACCGGTATTCATGGTTCTGGCGATGTTCGCAGTATCATGTGCACTCTCCGTTTATGCACATCCTGCGCCACCCAGCAAAACGGGTATCGATGCGCCGGAACTGGCGGCATTGGGAACTGAACCGGTCGGTTTCAAGACAATCACGCTCGTCCACAAACAACAGCCCGATCTGATGGCGGCCGATCCAAACACAGGACTGGCGCCGCTTCGCGATCGCAAACTGATCGTCGATCTCTGGTATCCAGCCGATGTCAAAAAGAACGCTCGCCGGGTTCAATATTCCGCCACATTCTGGGGCGAACCACCTCGGTCGCCTGTCACCTTCACGGTGTCGGGATTGGCCGCGCAAGATGCCAAGGCGCGTGGCGCTTCCCACCCGCTCGTGATCGTCTCACACGGTTACAGCAATGCACCAGCGTCGATGACCTGGCTGACCGAAAACCTCGCGTCCAAAGGCTATATCGTTGCCGGAATTCATCATGAAGACCCGAATCCCTATGTCATTTCCGCGGAACGACGGGCCGTTCCGAATTTCAACCGGCCGCTGGACATCGTGTTCGTCGTTCAACAGCTCAAGGCAATGCTTGGTAAGCAGATTGATCCCACGTCGATCGCATTGATTGGTTATTCTCAGGGCGGCTATGGAGTGTTGACCGCAGGCGGCGCGACACTTGATCCTGACGGTCCGGCCATGGGTCTGGTGCCGGGGGGATGGCTCAGGAACTATGCGCGAGGAACGCCGAAAGCTGCCGAACTCTCCATTCCGGGCCTGAAAGCCATTGTTGCTCTGGCACCGGCTGGAGGCTCCCCAAGAAGTGCCTGGGGCAGGGAAGGGCTTGCGTCGATCACTGCACCTCTCTTGGTCATTCAGGGTGATTCCGATCCTGTCGTTGACTACAAAACCGGCGGGCTGTCTGTCTTTGAAAACGCGGTCCATTCAGATCGCTATTTACTGACCTACAAACAGGCGGGGCATTCTGTCGCCCTGAACCCTGCGCCATCCGAAATGCGGGGGTCGGTTTGGGATATGGATTGGTTCGAAGATCCAATCTGGCGACAGGACCGAATCAATGCGATCAATCTGCATTTCATTACCGCTTTTCTGGGTCTCCATTTGCGTGGACAAACCGATCGCGCGGATTGGCTCAATGTGTCGGAGGTGAATTCCGATGACGGGGTTTGGAATGCGCCGCCTGGCACACCTTGGGGGGCCTACAGCCCCGGTGGCAAGGGAGTTACCCTTTGGAAGGGATTCCAGCGCCGCCATGCGCGCGGACTGGAATTGCGTCACGCGCCACCTGAAGGCGTAAAATAGCCCGGTCGTTCGGGCATTCAATATCAGGCGTCCGCGTTTGCATCCTCGAGGATCATCGCCGCCCCTTTTTCCGCAACCATGACTGTGGGCGCGTTGATGTTTCCCGAAGTGATCGTTGGAAAGATTGACGCATCGACGACCCTCAACCCCTGAACACCGTGCACACGGAGCCGTGCGTCAACGACCGAGGTCGCAGGATCGGGGCCCATCATGCAGGTTGAGGTGGGGTGATAAACGGTATCGGCGCGTTTGCGGAAATCGTCGAGAAGTTCATCATCGCTTTGGAGATGCGTGCCCGGAACGAGTTCCTCGGTGATGATATCCGCGAGAGGCGATGTTTGGGCCAAGGCGCGAAGCATCCGGTTTCCGGCCCGGGCTTCTGCAATGTCGTGGTCGGTCGACAGATAGTTTGGCTGGATCGACGGATAATGCAGCGGATCGGAAGAGGTAATCTGCAACTGCCCTCGGCTGGTTGGGCGACATGAGTTGAAAGACAGAAGAAATGCGGAAAACGGGTCGGGGTTGAGCAGTTTGCGCTCGGAAAGGGGCGATTTGATGTAGCTGACCGGGCTAAAATAGAGCTGGAGGTTTACGCGCGGTTCATTTGGCGAGCTGCGCACAAACCCTCCCCCCTGATTGACGCTCATGGAAAGGGGGCCACCCCGGTTCAGCAGATAATGAAGCCCGGCCTTGATCTTGCCCGTCAATGGACCAAGTTCGTCGTTCAGCGTAGGCACTGAGGTCTTGTAAAAATAGCTTACGGCAAGGTGGTCCTGCAGATTCTGCCCAACCGCTTTTGCATCAATCACTAGCGTTATCCCCAACGATTCGAGCAAATCGCCGTTTCCTATTCCCGAGAGTTGCAGCAATTGGGGAGAATTGATCGAACCTCCTGCCAATATCACTTCGCGGCGTGCCTGCACAACGACAGTCTTGTTGCCCTGCAAGTATTCGATGCCTGTCGCACGCTTGTCGTCAAACAGGATGCGTGTCGCCTGTGCCCGTGCTCTCATTGTCAGATTGCCACGCTTCAGTGCGGGTCGCAGATAGGCATTGGCGGTTGATGCCCGAATACCATTGCGGGTATTGATCTGGAATATGCCGACGCCTTCGCCCTGCGCGCCGTTGAAATCCGGCGTGAAGGGCAGGCCGATCGCCTCGCCGGTTTTGACAAAGGTTTGGCACAGCGGATGCGCGCGCGCCGATATATCCGTCACATGCTGGGGCCCGCCGACGCCGTGCCATGCGCTCGCGCCGTGATCATGATCTTCTGACTTGCAGAACCAAGGGAGGACATCACCCCAACCCCAACCGGTGTTGCCCAAGGCACGCCAATCATCGAAATCATGGTGTTGCCCGCGAACGTGCACCATTGCATTGATCGACCCGGAACCACCAATCACCTTGCCACGCGGCCAATAGCTGCTGCGACCTTCGAGTTCGGGAATGCTCTCGGTGTCATACATCCAGTTGACGCGCCGATCGAAAAAGGTGCGTCCATAGCCGATCGGGAGCTGGATCCAGATCGTCCGGTCAGAGCCTCCCGCTTCGAGCACCAAAACGGTCGATCGTCCATCGGCCGAAAGGCGATTGGCGAGAACGCACCCGGCGGTGCCCGCCCCGACAATCACATAGTCGAAGGTGTCCACTAGGACACCGGATGCTGCGTCATTTCGAGGTGAAGCATTGTCCCTGTATAGGGGTTTGCGAGCGCAACTTCTTCATTGAGTTCCACGCCCAATCCAGGGGCAGTGGGCGGGATCACATGGCCCTCTTCAAACCGAATCGGGCTTTTGAGAATCTCGCTGTGGAATCCACCCCAGGTCTCGATACTTTCAAGGATCAGGAAATTCGGCGAACAGGTCGCAATCTGGATATTCGCGGCGCCGACAACAGGACCACAATAGAGATGCGGCGCAATCTGGGCATGGTGGACTTCGGCCATACCCGCAATCTTCTTGGCTTCCAGCAATCCACCGACACGGCCCAGGTTCATCTGCAGGATCGCCGCTGCCCCCGCGTTCAAGAGCCGCGCGAAGTCATACTTCGTCGTCAAACGCTCACCTGTCGCGATCGGGATGCTGGTCGCGCGCGCCACTTTTGCCATCTCTTCGGGTGCATCTGGGGGCACCGGCTCTTCAAGCCAGAGTGGGTCAAAGGGCTCAAGCCGTTTGGCCAGCCGGATCGCGCCTGCGGCGGTCATCTGGCCATGTGTGCCGAACAGGAGATCGGCCTTGGTGCCCACAGCCTCCCGCAACGATCGCGCAAACCGCTCGCTCAAATCGAGCGCCTCGAGTGACAATTGCCGTCCATCAAATGCAGAGTAGGGCCCGGCTGGATCGAATTTGAGGGCCGTAAAGCCCTGCGCCAGATATTCGGCTGCGCGTATCGCTGCGAGATCAGGATCGTGATAAACGTCGCTCTGGTCGCCGGGGCGTGGATAGATATAGGTATAGGAGCGCAACCGCTCATGCACTTGCCCGCCGAGCAGTTTGTAGACCGGCTTGTTCGCTTCCTTGCCGACAATATCCCAGCATGCCATTTCGAGCGCACTGAGCACGCCCATCAGCGTGAGATCGGGATGCTGGGTAAACCCACTGGAATAGACCCGGCGCCACATCGTCTCGATATCGTGAGGATCGTTGCCTGCAACATAACGGCCAAACACGTCTTCGATCATCCTGGCGACAAGATGCGGCTCAAAGGGGACGCAATAGGCCTCGCCGATGCCGGAAACTCCGCTATCGGTTGTCAGCTTTACGAACACGAAGTAGCGCCCGCCAAAATGGGGCGGGGGATTGCCGACGACGAAGGTCTGGATGTCAGTGAGTTTCATGACGTGCGGAACCCGCTGATCGATTTGATCTCAAGGAAATCGCGCACCCCGAACTCGCCATATTCACGGCCATTGCCTGATTGTTTGTAGCCACCAAAGGGCGCCATGTAATCTTGGCTTGTGCCATTAATGCTGACGCCGCCGGCGCGCATCAACCGCGAAATGCGTCGTGCGCGCGCGATGTCGCCGGTTTGTACATAGGCGTAGAGGCCATAAGGCGAGTCATTGGCGATGGCGACGGCGTCGGACTCGTCCGCAAACGGGATCAAGACGAGGACCGGGCCGAACACTTCTTCCTGCGCAATCCGCATCTTGTTGTGGACGCCCGCAAATACAGTTGGCTTCACATAGTAGCCGCGGTCAAAGCCGTCGGCCCTGCCAGTGCCTCCGGCGACAAGCTGGGCACCTTCGTCAATGCCGGCCTGAATCAAGCCCTGGATCTTGTCAAAATGGGCCTTGCTGACCACTGGACCGTAGTGCGAGCCCTTCTCCATCGGGTCGCCCAGCTTCGCTTCTCTCGCAACGCGTGCGGCAATTGCAACAGCCTCATCATAGACCGATTGCTCGACCAGCATCCGTGTTGGCGCATTGCACGACTGACCGGTATTCCCGAAGCAATGCAGCACGCCGCGGGCAACCGAAGCTTCGAGATCACTGTCGGCAAAGACAATATTGGCCGATTTGCCACCCAATTCCTGTGCTACGCGTTTGATCGTATCGGCTGCAGCCTTGGCGATTTGGATGCCTGCCCGCGTCGAACCCGTGAAGGAAATCATGTCTACTTCCGGGTGGCTGGTCAGCGCATCACCAATCGCTGAGCCGGTGCCGTGGACCATGTTGAATACGCCCTTTGGGAAGCCAGCCTCATCGATCATCTCGGCGAAGAGCTGTGCAGAGAGTGGCGCCATCTCGCTCGGCTTGAGCACCATGGTGCAACCCACAATCAGCGCGGGGCCAACCTTGCACACAATCTGGTTGATCGGCCAGTTCCACGGCGTGATCAGCACGCAGACGCCAATGGGTTCATGGACCACAATGCCATCTTCGCCGACATCATATTCCCACGTCATTTCACGCACAGCCTTGATCGTAGCGCGCAAATGCCCGGGGCCGCTCTCTGCCTGTGCGTCGTGGGACAGATCGTATGGCGCGCCCATTTCGGTTGAAATAGCCGTCACCATTTCATCATAGCGGAGCTCAAATATGGCGATCAGCTTCTCCACCAGCGCGATGCGCTCCTCAAGCGATAGCGCCGCATAACCGTCGAACGCGGCGCGCGCGGCGCGGACGGCGCGATCTACATCATCAGGGCCGCAGACAGCGACGGTTGCGCAGACTTCTTCGGTCGCCGGATTGATGGCGTCGATCGTCACCGTCGATGTAGCCGGAGCAACCCATTGGCCGGCAATGTAGGATTTCAACGGCCCCTCAGACATATCCGCAAGCTCGCTTCTGATCTTCGATAATGTATTTTTCAGCGCGCCAATAATGCCAGGCTGCCCATAAGCCGCTCGGGGCCAAGATAAGTTGTGCCATGCGCAATGACGCCGCATCGGCTGGTCCGGCTCCGGCAAAATAGTCACTGAGCGAGCCGACAATCCAGGGCGCCACAATCAAATTCAAAACATTTGCGATCAGCAGCGATATGGCGACGGCCATGGCACGCATTTTCGGCGCTGCAAGGTTCTGGCACAGCGCAAATGCCGGGCCGATATAGAAATAGATGGCCGGAATGAAGAGCCACCACATAAGTTTCGCAACGCCGAGATCATGCGTCCAATAGGCAAGAAAGGACGGAATCGTTGCAGCAGCCGTCACAACCGCGAGCAAGCGGGCGATCTTGCGTGGATCAACAAAGGAAGGCCGCGCGACGACATAAGCCGTGATCAACGATGCCCCGATTCCGCCAACAAGATAGATTTGACCAAGCAAGCCGCCTGCTGCCCCTTCATCCATTCCGTAAGTGCGTTGGAGGAAGAGTGGTGTGAACCACATCAAGCCCCAGCCCCAGAATGCCGACAGTCCGCTGCCCGCCATGGCGTGAACCGCGGATTTTTGGGACCAGAGGAACCGGACCGTTTCCAAAACGGATGGCGATTTGTCTTCCGTGACGACGTCAAGGCGACCACGGGTGGGCTCCTTGATCGTCACCATGATGATGAGTGCCAGGATGAGACCGGGAACACCCAACACGAAAAAAGCGGCTCGCCATCCGTGAGCTGTAGAAACATAGCCCGCAATATCGGACCCTAGCCAGGCGCCGATGGGCGCGCCCAAGGCAAATACCGTCATTGCCATGGAGCGACGATCCGCAGGGAAATAATCGGCGATGATCGAATTGCAGGCTGGCGTGCCGCCGGCCTCTCCAACGCCCACACCGATCCGGGCGAGCAACAAGTCAACATAGCCGCGCGTATAGCCTGTCAGCGTCGTCATCAGTGACCAGACCGCCACCGATGCAGCCAAAAGGGTACGGCGGTTCGTCCGGTCGCACAGCCAGGACAGGGGAATCCCCATCGTCACATAGAAGAGCGCGAGGGGTATTCCGAGCGATGCCGCGCCGGTGTCAGTCAGGTTGAGTTCCTTGCTGATCGGGCCGAGCAAGGTGGAAAGCACGTAACGATCGGCGATGCTGATCGTATAGACGAGCATCATGATGATGAGGACGTACCAGCGTTGTCCCAGTGTCGCGACCTGATCGGCGTTGATCGGCCCCGTCTGCGCACTACTCGCCATACTCATTCCCCTCAGGTTGCGGCCAGTTCAGGCCCTAGAATTGCACGGAGCGGATCGAGATGGGAGGAGAAATTCTCCCATTGGTCGACGCCGCTGCTGAAAATGGGTTGTCGCACCTGTTCCGAACTCGCGGTGCGGACAGCGCGTTCGGTCTGATGGAAATTGATACACGATTCTTCAAAGGGAAGCGCACAGAAATCGAGCATTCGGCGGACTTGCGTCTCGAGATCGGCAACAACGTCCTCATAGGTTATGCGCAAGATCCTTCCCGGCAGGACTGTGTCCCAATGATCCATCAGCGCAACATAGTCTTTGTAATAATGGCCGATTTCCTCAAGCCCGTAGGTAAATTCCTGCCCCTCAGCAAATAGCTGCTTGAAGCCACTGAAACAGCACCCCATCGCACCACGCCTCGCATCGATAATCTTCGCATTCGGCAGGATCATGTGGATCAGGCCGATGTGGCGGAAATTGTTCGGCATCTTGTCGATGAAGAAGGGGGTGCCTTCCTTCCGATAGACCCGCGTGTCACGGATGAACTCCTCGCCAAAGCGGGTCACATCGTCGTGGCTAAGCTCTCGCAGATTGCTCGGGTATTCCGGTTCCTCGCCAACTATCCGCCGTCGATCCAGTCGGTGTGCCAGCGCAAAAATATTAGGGAGTTCCATCGTCCCTTCGACCTGACTGTGGGATGCAAGGATCTGTTCGAGCAAAGTAGATCCCGCGCGCGGCAGGCCGACGATGAAAATCGGATCGCGAGCGGTACAGCCTGCCCCCGAAAAACGATGGAGCAATTCAGGCGTCACCAGTTCGCGCTGAAGTCGCATTTCCTTTGTCAGCCGCTCTGGATCATATTTCAATTCCTCGCGCTTCAGGCGATTGCCCCGCTCATAATAGTCGAACGAGTCCTTGTACTTGCCACGATCTTCGTGCGCTTTTCCCAGTGCAAAGCAGAGATGATATTGATCATCGAGCGCGGTCACAGGCGAAGCTTCGCGTTCGCGCATCTGGGCGATTTCGCTATCATCGAACCGATAGGTCTTTAGATTGGCGAGGCTCCAATAGGCGTCACCACAATCCGGTTTGGATTGATACGCACGCCTGTAGGCGGTGATGGCGTCGTCCTGTCTGCCGATGGTCTTGAGCGCGTGACCATAGGTCAGGTTGATGCCCGGATTGTTCGGCATCGAGCCGAGCAAAGCTTTGTAGACCAGCATGGCCTGATCAAAATTGCCGACTGCCAGATTTTCGTTTGCGTAAAGCATTTCGAATTCGGGATTACCTGGTTCTTTGTCGCGTAACTCGGAGGCTTCGGCCAAGGCCTGTTCAAATTTCTGCCGCTTCCGCAGCACTTTCACATAGTCGAAATGGGCGCTGACATTGTCGGGTTCCAGAACCTTGCAGGATTCGAGCAAAAACTCCGCCTCGTCATACGCGTTGAACTTCATGCCGATCTCGGCAAGGAGGCGCATCGCTTCGACATTATGGCCGTTGCTCTGCAGAAACGCTCGGCAAAGTTGTTCGGCTTTGAAAATCCGCCCTTCCTGAATGAAGCTGGCAACGCTGAGCAGTTCGGGCGGAAGCCGCGAAAGATGTGTAAATTGCGCGTGGGCAAATTCGGCGGGACCAACCCGTCCCGCTGCGTCATGATATTTGGCAATTTGGCGCCAGCTTGCGACCAGCGCGCCATTATGTGTCACCGCGCGCTGATAGGCGGCGATTGCCTCTTCGCTGCGTTCGTTATCGCAGAGGCAATGCCCGCGTTCTTGCCAAGCCCGGCCATAGCTTGGATCAATTTTGATCAGATGATCGAGGGTTGCGAGCGCTGTCGGAATTTGTCTCTGCATGCGTTGCGTAACCGCGAGCGTATATAGCGCGTCGATATTGTCGGGCGCCATTTCCAGCAATTTGGCACAAGTCGTTGCTGCTTCGCCCAGCCTGGCATTTTGCAAATGCGCCCTTGCCTCGCGTAGCGAGGCGTCAATGGTTTCCGCAGTGGCTTCCGCCAGCATTGTCACATGACCTCCCGAGTTGTGACGAACAGTTGCAGAAACACTGCCGCACTTCGTGCACCGGACGCAATGCCGAAATGGGATAGCGACGGGGCCCCGCACATTATTGCGGGTGCCCCGTGGCCTCAATTACATCTTGTATGAAAAACGTAGCCCGATGGTACGCGGACGCGACGTGGTGGTGCGAAGTTCACCGTCATTTCCGCTCTTGTAGAGTTCAGGCCGCTCGTCGGTCAGATTGTCGCCGAAGATTTCGAGACGCCATTCATCCTTCGAGACGCCAAACGAAGCGGAAACGGTGTTGTAGGAATCGAGTTGCTGCGCGGCCGGTATCGGTGCGATCACATCACCCGGACGGACCAATACGCCATTATATGTGACCGGAATTGACCCCGCATAGCCAAGCGTCGGATTGGAAGCCTGATAGCGGATGTCGACATTGTCGATCACGTCGGAAACACTCTTGCCGACATGATGGAAGCTGAGGTTTGCAAACGGCGACAGACCCGAGCTCAACTCCTTCTCCCAATGCAAACGAGCATTGAACTGGAATTTGGGGCTCAACGCCAGCGGTCCGCCAAGAGGCCGCAGCACAGTCGTATTTTTACGATACCGCAACATTTCGGAATCGTTGAACGAGAACGCGCTGTTGATCGTGAATTCTTGCGTAGCGCGCCAGGTCAGATCACCTTCGATCCCCTTGATCCTTGCATCAAGCAGGTTGGTGGTGAATGTTTGGTTCGAGATGTTCTGGTCAAACACTGTGATCTGGATGTTGTTCCAATCGATCTGGTAAGCTGCCAGATTGATCTGCAAACGCCGATCGAGCAACGAGAATTTGCCACCGATTTCGTAGTTCGTCACCTTGTCGGGTACATAGGTACCAAGCCGCACAAAGTCCGCGTTGGTCGGGCAGATCGCGCTCGGCACGCGACAAGGGCGCCGGTTGAAACCGCCTGGACGGAAACCGTCCGAGTAGGTTGCATAGACCAACGAACCCGCGCCAAACTTGTATGTCAAGTTGCCCTTGTAAAGTAAGCCGGTGTATTTCGCTGGCGAAGCAGCCGCATAAAGCTGGTTCAAGTTTGCGCTGACGCCGTAGAATTGCGGCGGTGTCGCTGATGCAGAATAGGTTCCCGTCGCGGGATTGTAGATACCGCGACCGCCAGTCGCAAAGCTGCCAGCGGACGACCCATTAATATAGGCCTTTTCATTATAGTAACGCAGGCCGCCGGTCGCGATCAGCTTTTCCGGAACAATGTCGAAAGACGCTTCGCCATATGCAGCGAGCTGTTTGTCCTTGCGTTGAACGTCGTTGAAGAAGCCGACCTGTACCGGGCGAACGCTGGTGTCATTTGCGTTTACGGAAGGATTGGGAGCACGGCGGTAGATGAAGCCTGCTGCCTGTTGCAGATAGGACCAGTCGGTGTTGTCGAACAGTTTGTTATCGTCATAGAACAAGCCGAACGTCCCGCGAATGCGCTTTTCAGCGGGCGTCGTCACACGGAATTCGTGTGTGGAACGGTTCGTACGGTTACGGGTCTGATAGCTTTTGTTCGGCGCATAGCAGGTGTTGCCAATGTTGCCGTTGTAAGCCGCAGTATAATAGACGCCACGGTCGCATTCGTAATAAGGCAAATAAAGCCCGATGTTCGAATAGCCCGCATAGTCAGCAATTTGTGTGGCGCGATGCTTCAAATAGGAACCTGTATAGATCAGGTCGAGCGCACCCAGACGACCGTTGATCGTCAACGAGGAAAGACTGGCTCTGTCACGCAGCGAATTATCGTTGAACTTGGTCACCTGGAGGTCACCCACTGAGGGTTCGAAGTCGAATACACCGTCGGTGTCGAGTTCCTGACGGATATGCATCAAATCCACAGACCAGTCTTCACTTAGCTTCCAAGTGAGAGCCAGACGTATACCGCGATAGGTCGCGTCGTTATAATTCTTTTCGACAAAGGCGTCGTTGTTGATGATCTGGCGTATCGGCGGTGTGTAGCCGCTTCCTGTGCAGTTTGGCACAACCGTCGTCGCTGTTGCCTGGCACGACTGGATTGCACGCATCACAAGCAGCGGGTTGCCGGTTGGCAGTTTGCCAGCAACGCCAACATTGCCATTGAACGGCATCTGGAAGGTTGCCGCGACATTGTCGATATAGCCGCCCTGACGATCAGTGTAGATGACCGCACGAACGGCCAGCTTGTCTTTGACGATCGGGACGTTGATGAAGGCGTCACCCGCGACGCTTTCTTTACCGCTCTTGGTAAAGGCGTAGCTGGCGTTGAACCCGGCATGGAATTCGGACAAGTCAGGCTTGTTGGTGATATAGCGGACGGCGCCGCCCATCGCGCTTGCGCCAAACAGCGTGCCTTGTGGCCCGGCCAGCACTTCGACGCGCTGAAGGTCCACTGCGTAGAGATCCAGATTACGTCCAACCAGTGATGCCGGTGAGTCGTTGACATAGAGAGCAACCGTTGGCTGCGCGCCTGCTGTACCAGAAACCTGCAGACCGGGCGAGTCGGTGGAAAGACCACGAATGAAGATCGAAGAAGCGCCGGGACCGCGCGAAGCGGTCCGCACATTCGGCAGGTATTCGATCAGCTTGTCGAACTTTGTGATGTTGAGATCAGAGAGAGCTTCGCCGCTCAGAGCCTGAATGGCGAGCGGGATCTTGTTCAGCGACTCTTCGCGCCGTGTTGCCGTGACGATGATATCGGCAA
>JANLST010000098.1:0-6108 GCA_031362505.1 Sphingomonadales bacterium | reverse complement strand
TGTGCCATATCCCATATTCCGCTCCCACCCATAATACGGATGCCGAGCAGCCGCTTCGCGCATGATCCGGTCGCGATGCTCCTTGGCAATGATGCTGGCGGCGGAGATGCAGGGATGGATTGCATCGCCTCCAATCACGGCTTCGGCGCTATAGCGCCAGCGGGGCAGGCGATTGCCATCAACCAGGACGCATGCCGGTTCGACACCCAAAGCCTCGACGGCGCGCGTCATGGCGAGGAAAGTAGCCTGAAGGATGTTGATCCGGTCAATCTCCTCGACCGAGGCCAACCCGACACCCACTGTGCAATGTTCAAATATCTTTGCTTCAAGCACTGCGCGACGGGCAGGGGAAAGCTTCTTGCTGTCATCCAGCCCCGCGATGCCATCGGGACACAGGATTACAGCAGCCGCAACGACCGGCCCTGCGAGCGGTCCCCGCCCCGCCTCGTCCACACCTGCGACTAGATGCGCCATTGCGGGTATCGTCGGTTTTCGCCAGCGCAGTAGAGGCAAACGGAATTTCCAAACGGATCGAGCAACCGCGCCTCGCGCCAGCCCCAGGTTTCGTCTTGTGGCATCTGTTCAAAGGCGAGGCCGAGGCTCGCAAGCTCTGCGACCCACGCATCAAGGCGTTGGCTTTCGAAATAAATGGTCGTGCCCAAAGTGACCGCGCCTTCTGCATGGATCGAGAGCGTTACACCGTTGGTGGCCTCAAATCGGGCATAGCCGTTGGCCGGACTATCGACGATCTGGGTCAAGCCCAAAGTCAAATAGAAGGCGACAGATGCACGATAATCATTTGACCCGACAGTGATCTGGTTGAGCGACGGTCCGGGAACCATCGCGTCCTCGCGCACGCGCCCTTGTCCTAATGGTCCATGGCCTGCGCCGAGTTCGGGAGCATCGTGCAGGGCGAGCCTGACGAATAGTCGCGCGCGTTCAATCGCTGTCTCCAGGCCCATTCCTTGACCAAGACCCGTTGCTATGGCGCTGGCCAAAGTACATCCCGTACCGTGGGTGTGGGACGTGGCGATGCGATCATTTTCCCAACGAGCCAGCTCGGTGCCGTTGCTGATGAGTCGGTCAATGATCGTATTACCGTCGCCGTGGCCACCCTTGATCAGGGTTGGACCGAGAAGCATCGCTTCTCCGCCCAAGGCTTCCAGCTCGGGCAGGTTCGGTGTTGTCAGTGCAGCAAGCTTCATCAGCCGACCAAATGACTTTGTGATTTGTAAATCGGCCAATATCGCGCCGCTGGTTGAGACCATCACCGGATCGAAAACAATCGGTGCCTTCATCCCGGTCAGATACTCCGCAACGGCATCGGCCGTTTTCGCTGAACCGATCATGCCGATCTTGACGGCATCCACGCCAATATCACCAACGACCGAATCTATCTGCGCAATCACGATGTCTGTCGGGATAGAATGCACCGCCTGCACCCCAAGGGTATTCTGCGCCGTCACAGCAGTGATCGCCGTCATCGCATGACCGCCGAGCATTGTGACGGTCTTGATATCGGCTTGAATGCCGGCCCCGCCGCCGGAGTCCGATCCCGCAATGATGAGAATACGGGCGGTCATGCCCTGTGTTTGCGGATTGTGCTGGCCGGAAACTTTTCCAGTTTCTCTTTGGCCCTGGTTGGCCGGTCGACGAGTTCCCCGCCGCAATTCGGGCACCGATCATCCAAAACGTCAGTGCATTTGGTGCAGAATGTGCATTCAAACGAACAGATGAAGGCGCCCGACAAATCTGCCGGCAGATCGATGCCACAGCGCTCACAATCAGGTCGCATTTCGAGCATCAGATTGCAGCGTCCTTTACCGCATCGCAGATCGCATCCACCACCCGGATTACCTGGGCTTCATCGTCACCTTCGGCCATCACGCGGATGACAGGCTCGGTGCCCGAAGGGCGGATCACCAATCGCCCCTTGCCGTTCAGTTCGGCCTCGGCACTGGCAATGACGCGCTTGACGCCGACCGCCTCGAGCGGCGTGCCGCCTGAAAAACGGACATTTTTGAGCAATTGAGGCACAGTATCGAACAAATGGAGCACTTCGCTCGCCGGTTTGTCCTGCCGGACAAGCTCGGCCAGCACCTGAAGTGCGGCGACCAACCCGTCGCCCGTCGTTGCATAGTCCGTCAGGATGATATGCCCGGATTGCTCTCCGCCGACATTGAAGCCACCACTGCGCATCTTTTCGAGCACATAACGGTCACCCACTGCCGTGCGTTCCAGCGTCAGCCCGACCCCGTGCAGGAAGCGCTCAAGCCCCAAATTCGACATAACAGTGGCAACGACGCCGCCACCTTTCAGCGTTCCCGCCTCGGCCCAGCTTTTCCCGATGAGCGCCATGATCTGGTCACCATCGACAATGCGGCCCTGCTCATCAACAATGATCAAACGGTCTGCATCGCCATCAAGTGCGATGCCGATGTTGGCGCCCGCAGCAACGACGCTCTCCTGCAACAAGGCAGGTGAAGTTGATCCGCATTTGTCGTTGATATTGGTTCCGTTGGGGGTAACGCCGATCGCGACGATTTCTGCGCCCAATTCCCACAATGCTGTCGGCGCGACCTGATAGGCTGCGCCATTTGCGCAATCGATCACGATCTTCAGCCCGTCGAGACGCAATTCTTCGGGGAAGCAGGATTTTGCATAATGGGAATAACGACCCCGGGCATCTTCAACACGGCGAGCACGGCCAATCTTTTCGGACTGTGCCAACATCGGTTCTGTTGTCAGCAAGGCTTCAATCGCTCGCTCATCGGCATCAGACAATTTATAGCCGTCAGGGCCGAAAAGCTTGATACCATTGTCATAGAATGGATTGTGACTGGCGGAAATCATGACCCCGAGATCTGCGCGCATTGAGCGGGTCAACATCGCCACAGCCGGGGTTGGCATCGGACCCACCTGAACGACGTCCATTCCAACCGACGTAAAGCCTGCAACAAGGGCATTTTCGATCATATAGCCCGAAAGCCGTGTATCCTTGCCGATGACAACGCGGTGGCGATGATCGCCGCGGACGAAATGCGCGCCCGCTGCCATCCCGACTTTCATCGCCATCTCGGCGGTCATCGCGCCGGTATTGGTGCGACCCCGAATGCCATCCGTGCCAAAGAATTTCCGGCCCATCGCTGCCCACTCCATCTACAGATACGCTCTGGCCTTTCGTCTTGCGACAATTGGCGCGTGAACGGAAGCCCATTTACCATTAAGAGAGCATTCAGCGCCGGGTTTCTAACCTCATGCCGGTTCTATTGACGAAGGGGATGGATGATGAAGAATATCCTGATTTCGAGCGCAGCGGTGTCGCTGATGTTCACCGGCACGATGGCGAGTGCGATCGACGCGACTCCGAAGACGATCAGCTCCACCCCTACGATGCAGGCGACGGAAAACGGTGGTGGGCGAAAGGTTGCCGGAATTGGGGGCATATTTGGCTGCTCAGCCGATGGCAACAAACAGACCATTGGCGCCATCGCAGGCGGTGCGCTGGGCGGCCTGCTTGGCAATCGGATCGCAGGCGATGGCAGCCGAACGCTTGGCACTCTTTTGGGCGGCGCGCTTGGGGCGGCGGCCGGATCTGCTCTTGGGTGCAAGCTCCAGAAAAATGATCAGGCCAAAGCCGAACGCGCACTTGAGCAGGCAGTTCTAACCGGAAAAAATCAGGATTGGCAAAGCGATGAGACCGGCGCTTCGGGTCGGGTCGAAATCGGGCAAGATGTTCGTGGCGCGGATCTGGCCAATCTGAGGCTAGCGGCGGGTGTCGAGCCGGCCGATGGCTATACCAAAGTCGCCGGCGCTTATGTCTCGACAGCGAGCGCCAATATTCGCAGCGCACCTGGAACAGGTTCAAGGATATTGGGGCAGCTTGCGACGGGCCAGCGGGTCTGGGTTCCTGCTGCTGTCAAAGGTCAACCATGGATGCTCGTGTCCGATCAAGGTGTGGCGCAGGGATATGTTTCGGCACCGCTTCTCAAACGGGCAATGAGCGCGACGACCACAAACGGATGCCGTCTTGTAAAACAGACAGTTTCACAGCCCGGCGCTGCCGAGGAAACCGAATCGCTGCAAGCCTGTAAAGGAACCAACGGCGAATGGACGCTGACGCGAGTCTAATCGAATTGGCTTCATAGCTTGACAAAGGCCTTGCCCGCCACCGTGTTCAGCCGATAGGGCAGCCGCGAACAGACAGGATGGACATGGCAGATACAGAACAGGCCCTTTCGCCTGAAGAGCTGGTTTTGGGGCTGACGCAACTCCTTACCGTCGAACAGCTTGGTAACGGGCGCTATCGCGGCACCAGGCGGCACGGGGGTGTGGGGCGGATCTTTGGCGGAGAGGTGATCGCACAAGCGCTGATGGCGGCAACGGCTGCGGTTGACTCTGACCGCGCGGTTCATTCGCTGCACGCATATTTCTTGCGCGGCGGCAGCGAGGACCATGACATCATCTATTTGGTGGAGCATGACTTCGACGGCGGTAGTTTTTCGAATCGCCGGGTGATTGCACTCCAGCAGGATCGTCCAATCCTCAATCTCGCCGCCTCATTCAAAAAGGCCGAACAGGGTGTCAGCCACCAAGATACAATGCCTGACGTTCCGCCGCCCGAGGAGCTTGATGATGAGGCCGCGATACGTCGCACCGTGCTTGACCAGGTCCCTGAACGATTCCGCAACATGATGCTGCGTCCACGTCCGATCGAATTTCGACCGGTCGAGACACGTCATTGGATGAACAGCGAAAAACGGGCACCGCTAACGCATAGCTGGTTCCGCACCGTGGCGCCGCTGGGTGATGATCCGGCGCTCCACCGTGCCGTTCTTGCCTATGTTTCGGACATGACGTTGCTTGGGACGTGCGCGCTGCCACACGGATTGAGCTGGATGATGGGTGAATTGCAAAGCGCCAGCCTTGATCATGCGATCTGGTTGCATGATGATTTCCGCTGCGACGATTGGATGCTCTATGTGACCGACAGTCCTTGGGCGGGACATGCCCGAGGTTTTAACCGCGGACGAATCTATACGCGCGATGGGCGGTTGGTCGCGAGCGTTGCCCAAGAAGGGTTGATCCGGAAAATCGTGCCGAAATCCTGACGGTTCATACCGCTCTGAGACGGGAATCGCCGAGCTCGGGAAAATCCTTTGCCACACGAGCGGCGATATCCTTTGCGGTCACGGGCTTTGAAAACAACCACCCTTGTAGCTGGTCGCACCCGGCAACACGCATCATGTCTGCCTGATCTGCAGTTTCAACACCTTCTGCTGCAACTGCAACGTTGAGCGCGCGTGCAACCGCAATATTCGCCTGGACAACGGTACGAGCCTCCTCGTTCAGCCCGGCCTCGGCCACCAAAGACCGGTCGAGCTTCACCTTGCTGAACGAGAATTTCCTCAGAAAGCCGATCGATGCATAGCCGGTCCCATAGTCATCAAGAGAAACTCCAACGCCCAGTGCGCGAATCTCCTTGAGTGCCTTGCAAGCGGCTTCGGGGTCATAAATCAGATAGGCTTCGGTAATTTCAAGTTCCAGCCGCTCAGCCGGGAAACCAGTCTCTTCAAGAACCCGGCTCAATTCCGTCGAGAATTCCGGATTGCGAAGTTGCGCTGCGGAAACATTGACAGCCAAGCTGACGTCTCCCCAGTCCAAGCCTTCGCTGCAGGCGCGGCGGAGCACGATCATCCCGATCCGGTCAATCAGTCCGGTTTCCTCGGCAATGGGTATGAATTCGGATGGGCTTACCTCGCCGCGCGTGGGGCTCGACCAGCGAAGCAATGCTTCCACCGCCGTGATCTTCCGGTCGTTGATGCCGACCACAGGCTGGTAGACGAGGTCAAAATCCTGAGCATCGATCGACGCACGCAATTCCAGTTCTATGGTTCGCGCCTGAACTTGCTTCTGGTCGAGCATTTCGTCGTACCAGCACAGACGCATCTTGCCCGCGCGCTTTGCTGCATACATTGCGACATCCGAACGTCTCATCAATTCGCTTGCATCGAAATCGTGGAGGCTGACGGAAGCCAGTCCGATGCTTGCGCCGACCAGCACCGTTCGCTCATCGATGCGGAACGGATGTGACAATTCATCCAGCAA
>JANLST010000490.1:0-2855 GCA_031362505.1 Sphingomonadales bacterium | reverse complement strand
GGCAATTTCCGGTCGACAGCCATTTGTGCAATCTCGCCAAGCGAGAGTCGCGACAGGTCTTCGGGCAGTTCGGCCATGGGCATGGCCCGATCCTTATGCGGCAATGCGCGCCGTTGCAAAGGCTGGATCGGGAATGATGCGTCCTTGCAAGGGAACTCCGCCCGGTCGACTGATTCGCGCAAGCAGGCGGTGGCGCTCGACTGGCCCGGGCACGTCCCAGCCACCGGTCGCATCGGCAGCAAAGCCAAAGAACCGGCCATAATATTCCGGATCACCGATCATGATCAGAGCATCCTGATCTTGCGCGGCAGCGGCGTTGATCAATGCGTCCATCATTCTCTTGCCGAGTCCGCTGCCTTGCAGGTCGGGCAAGACAGCTACAGGTCCAACCAATATCATCGAGGTTCGGCCTCCGTCGTGCTCCTCCAGCATGACTGGCCAACTCTGCAGTGAGCCAAGAAGACGACCCTTCCCAAGTGCCGCAAAGCTCAAGCCGGGCAGTGCATTAACACCTTCGCGCATGCGGTAGGCCGTGCGCGACTTGCGACCTTGTCCAAACGCCGCATCTAGCAGCGCCTCGACGTCATCCGGTCTGACGCGGTCCAGGGGAACAATCTCTACCATTGTTGCGCGGCCCAATAGCGCCGCATGCGCAAATGTGAAGTCAGGATTGGTTGCAGCCATTCGAAATCACGCTATGGGGCGGCAGATGACGGGGACACAAGACCGACTGGTACTCGAAGTACGCGATCTGGATGTGCCGGTACTGACCGGTATTTATTCCGAAGAAACTCATTTGCCTCAGCCCCTGCGTATTTCCGTTTCCGTCGAACTCGACTGTCCCGACCATTTTGCTCCTGACACGCCCTTATTGGCGTCCAAAAACTATATGGACATCAAACGGGCGATGACGGCAGCGCTGCCGGCGGGCGTGCACTTCACCCTGATCGAAGCCATCGGCGACCATATTGCCGAAACGCTTTTCGTGCAGGACAGGCGCGTACGTCAGGTGACCGTACGGATCGTCAAGCTGGCCATTGCCGACGCCGGCGAATCGATTGGCATAACCCTGGTTCGAAACCGCCCATGAAGCTGGCGCTGGTCACTGGCGGCTTCAAGCGGCTGGGGGCAGCGATCGCCGCGCGGCTGGCAAGCGAAGGATGGGCGTTGGCCCTTCATTGCCGTGATACGGCTGAACCCGATCACGACCTCGCCGCCATTCTCGCGCTGCACCGAACGCAGTGGCATGGATTTGCCGCTGACCTGACAGATGGTGAGGCCGTAGTCGCACTTCTTCCCAATGTTGTCAGACATTTCGGGCGAGCACCCGACCTGATCGTCAACAACGCGTCACGATTTATCCATGATGATGCTGCTTGTATGACAGCGGCCGAACTGACGGCCCATATGTTGGTAAACCTTTCAGCCCCGGTGTTGCTTGCAACGGGCCTCTCAGCGCTTCTCGAAGTCGACCGTACCGGCGTGGTGGTCAATATTACTGACCAGCGCGTGCGCCAACCTAACGGTGACCAGTTGAGCTACACGCTCTCGAAACAGGCGCTGGCCGCCTCCACCCTCACGCTTGCGCGAGCGCTTGCGCCAAAAATCCGTGTCAATGCGGTTGCACCGGGTTTGACCTTGCCGACCGAAGATTACAGGCCGGCGCAAATGGTTGCGCTCGAGAAAATGATGCCGCTAAAGCGCCTTCCAGAGCCCGACGAGATCGCCGATGCCGTGTTATGGCTGGCCAATGCCGATGCCGTCACCGGCCAGACCTTGTATGTTGATGGCGGCGCCGCGCTCAGGAGTTTTGAGCGGGACTTTGTGTATCTCGGGTCCGCCGACACGGGCCAAGACGAGCAATGATCGTCGCATAATCTTCGGAAGCGATTGCCGCGTCCGCTTCAGCAAGCGTCTCGACACTACTCGCCGGGAGCCGGGGAGGAAGGAAACAAGCGAGGCGATACCAGAGCAGGGTATCGCGGGAAGGCGGTTCTGCCCCCTCATCCACGATCTCGCCGACTGAAACGGCCCATTTGGGCAAAGCGTCCGGCTGGCGCCACACGCTGAGCGAGAGCGGGCTGCCATCGATCGCCTTGAGAAAGATCTGAGTCTCGCCTTCGCCGGATACCGAGCCCGCGACATGAAATGCATCCCCGATGCCAACGATTCGAGGAGGCGCGCTCGGCAAGCCCGCTTCATTCAGGAGCTTGCGAACAAGCGCTCCAAGTAACAGACTTGCCGGTTGTTGCGCATCTGGGGCGGCAAGGCGAATGGTCGTGGGGCGATTCGCCACGGGATGCGCGAACACCATCATTTGCGTTTTTTCGAGTTTTGGCCACTTTCCTTGTGCGTCCGGCGCGAGATCAACCACATAAGTGATTCGCGGCGCCAGCCCTCCGGCACCCCGAATCAGGGCCACCAGATCGGCTGTCACAAGGTAGCGTCGCTTACTCGTGGCAACATCGCCAGCAAGCTCCGCCTTCAATCGCTCTGCCTTGCGGATCTTGATTTCAGCAACAATCGGGGCCGGCAACGCAAGGTCGGCGACGTCGGCATAGGACAGCATCGTCTTCTGGGGTGAAGAGACGGTTTTCTGCCCCGCAACCGGGGTAAACATGGTCAACGAAAGCATCAGTACAAAGAACAATCTGATCGTCATTTTCGGTCCAATTTGGAAACGGAGGGCGGCTGGAAATTCATCTGATACCTGGGATTCGGTAGCAGAGCAAAACTCGTTGCGTCGATCTGGTGATGCCGATAGATGAGACGTTGAGACCCGGATTGGAGCAAACCAATGGGCTCGGGGTTGAGGAACAGTTGCCAAGCGACAATCGTTCTGTCAGCCTCCTCGA